>CAYUBV010000076.1:0-11306 GCA_964443035.1 uncultured Tangfeifania sp. | reverse complement strand
TTGGAACATGAAAAAGATAATGCGATGATGAATAAAAATAAAGTATGTTTCATTTGGTTATTGTTTTTCCGGTTTGTAAAATGTTTTATTGTACATGGATCTTTAATTCTGTATTGATGTAATTTATTGCAATATAATAAACGAATGAGTTTGTATTTTTACATATTGTATAAGTCGGTTTTTATTACTGAAAGAGACAAAAGGGGCCGCTTCCATTACAAAATGAACGGCCCCTTGATCCCAATAATTAATTAACTAAACTAAACCTATGTAATTTATCCAATAATCTTAGGATAAGCTATATTATTCAACTTCCTTTACAATGATTTGATCAAATGCCAGTACCTTTTGGGGCCAACGATAAAGTGCAATTATTACCTCTTCGTTTCCTTCAGTTACAGTTATTTCAGTGGAATTAATTTGCCATTCACTATTAAAACAATCAACCCATGCGTATTCATATTCATCTTTGGGATGAGCCTGCAAGATATGTTTGGCGCCATCCTGCATTTTAGTCGCAACCTCGATTGAATAAGTTTTACCTGCTTCCAGAGTAATTGGAAGTCTGACCGCAAAATTATTTTTTGAGGCATCGCTTTGCCCAAATTGCTGGCCTTCGAAAGCATCGCCCGAAACCACACTGGCCGATCCTTCCCAGATGATATACCCCTGCTCCGCCAAATCGGTTCCGGAGGAATAATCTTCAAAATTATCCTGAAATACAATGGCAGGATCAACTTCAGGCGCTTTTCCCGGACCGATGTAGATATTTGGATCGAAGTTGGCATAGTACGTACCCAGTTCTGTCAAATTTCCATTGGCATCGAATAATGCGGAAGATGTTCCTGCAGCTCTGCTCTGACTGAATGAGAACCATGCATAGCGGTCGACATAATTCAAATTCTCCAGCTCGGGCAGGACATTCTCCATGAAAGTGAGCACCTCTTCCTGGCTGTGTTTATTTTCTTCCGGAGTGTTTGCATCCCAGTCGGCCGGGGCAAACTCAGTAATCCAAATCGGTTTCCCGTATAAATTATACACTTCCTCGAGTTTGTTCAGCAATCCCTGTACATTGGTTCCGCCGTACCAGTGAACACAAACAAAATCTACCCTGAGTCCGTCATCTTCGGCTCGCTGCATAAACTCCTGCAGCCACTCGCCCGTTGGATTTACCGGTGCGGGACTTCCGAGTGGTACACCCACCTCTTCAAGCATCGGCCATTTTTCAATAGCCTGATCAACCGTCATATTAGCCTGTTTTTCCCCATCGGGCTCGTTAAATCCGAGCAGGTACCTGATTTTTCCCTCCTCTTTTAACGCTTTTAACTCAGCCACTTTTTCTGCATCAATGCCATTGTAACCCCAAATCATGGGCACAAAATCAACATTCACAGGTTCATATTCCGAAAGGGTACTCCCCCAGGAATAGTGCCAGTGTGCTTTCAGTTCCGAAACTCTGTAAGACCACTGGGTTCCTTTAATCGTAAAGGCTGCACCTTTTTTTCCAATCTCAGGAATCCCTGGGAGTGTTCTGTTTCCTTGCGGTTCTTCAATATTGTAAAACTGAAATTCACCTTCAGCAAATTTATCGTCGCATGCCCAGAACAGCATGGCAACCAAGAATAAAACACTAAATATTTTTTTCATAACAGTTCAATTTTTTTACCATCCCGGATTTTGTTCAAGATTTGAATTCTTATAAATTTCTGCCTGTGGAATTGGGTAAAGATTCATATAATCTTCAAAATCCCTTTCCTCAAGCAAAACTTTTTCATAAGCGAAACCGCCATAAGGATTTCTGCTAACATTCACTGCATAAATTTCGGTAGTCTGATTGCCAATTTTCCATCGGCGCACATCCCAGAAACGGTGATCTTCAAAAGCCAGTTCAACCTGTCGCTCATTGCGAAGTTTTTCTCGAAATTCGCCCTGGGTCATTCCTCCCGGGAATCCGGGCATCCCGGCTCGTTGGCGGACCATGTTAACAGCTTCCAGAGCAGTCATTTCATGATTTCCGGGATTCTCGGGTCCGTAAACTTCATTCATGGCCTCAGCATAATTCAGCAGCACTTCACCATACCTGAACAAAACCCATGTATGAATTCGCCGGGTAGTATTGGTAGGATCAAGATTAACGGCTTCGATGACATATTTTTTAAGGTAATATCCTGTTTGGGTTGCATTTGGTTTGGGTTGCGCATTTGCTCCTCCGTAAAAAATCTCAACCGGTTGACCTTTCCAGTTTGAATTATTATAAATCACCGTTTCGGCCAGCCGGGGGTCCCTGCCGGAATAAGGGAAAATCGGGTCATACCCTGAAGCCGGATCGCTGATTGGCAAACCCGTTTCAATCATTTCGTAGGAATCTACCAGGTTTTGAGTTGGGCAGGTTCCGGTATTTCCTCCTTCAAATCCAATCGGAAAATTCCTTCTTTCAAAACCGTTGGACTCGCCTTGTCTGCGACCAAAAATTAATTCAGAACTTTTAAGGTTGTTTACCACATTTTTGTAATCCGTTTCCAGGTTATAGATTCCTTCCAAAATAATTGTTTCAGCAGCACTGGCAGCCTCTTCCCACAATGTGAGGTTGTTGGATGCGTTGTGCAGCGGACTTGCAGCATAAAGCAGTGTTCGTGCTTTCAGCGCCAGAGCGGCGCCCCGGGTTGCCCGTCCGGTTTCCTTTGCAGATGAAAAATTTCCGTAGTCGTCCGGCAACTCTGGTGCAATTGCATCGCATTCCTGAACAATAAATGCTATAACGTCATCAAATGAATCCTGATTAACCTGCTGCGCTTCTTCAGGTGTAAGAACTTCAGTTATCAGTGGAACATTTTTGTACCGTTTCGCCAGTTCAAAATAGAAGAAAGCTCTGAGGAAGCGAGCCTCATATGGATAATTATTAAACTGCTCCATCATTTCCTCATAATCTTCATTCCATTTCTGGTCTTCAAACTGCTGTTCTTCTGTTTCATTGAGAAAAAGATTTACAGCGCGGATGCCCTCATACATTTCTCCCCAAACATTGTCGAGTGGTTGTATGGCAGTCCAGCTTCCGTCGTTCATCTTCTGAACATTGGATAAATCCCAGACATGCTCTGCCTCATCGGTAGCCGACGAACGCATGGCTCCGTCAATGCTGTTAAAATCGGTAGGAAGTTTGGCATAAATAGCTGTTAGAAAACTATTGGTACGACCAAAATCCTCAAAAACATCTTCTTTCCTGTTGTATGATGTTTCATCATATTCCAGGTAATCACAGCTTCCTGCAAATATCATCAGCAGGGCAAATAATCCATATTTTATGTATTCATTTATTTTTTTCATTGTTTACGTCTTTATATTAAAATCCCAGGTTTATTCCCAAATGATAAGATGCCATAGTTGGATAAGTCACACCGATTTCTTCCGGGTCAACAATATCTATGTTGTCCAGGGAAAAGAGGTTCATTCCCCGAACATAAATTTTGGCTGATTTCATTTTCAGTTTATTTAACAAGCTATCTGAAAACTTATAATAAACTTCTACCCGTCTTAGCTTCAGATAGTCACCGCTGGTGAGCCAAATATCGTTTTTACGATAGTTGTTTGCATTTTCGAGCAAAGACAATCTTGGAAGTGTTGCGGTTTCTTTTGTTTCAGGCGTCCACCTTTCGGCCGAGAAGGTTGAAATGGCATTTTGTCCGCGAAGTGGCCAGAAAACACTTTTGGTATTCAGGTACAACGTTTGGTTGGCTATCCCCTGAAAAAGGGCATCCACTCCCAATCCTTTCCACTCCAGACCTACTGTTCCTGCAAAATACATTTCAGGATATCCGCTTGCATATCCCATTGGAACGATATCCAGTTCATCAATAATGTTATCACCATTTTGGTCTTTATATTTCACGTCGCCCGGTCGTACTTCTGAAAAAAGTTGTTTCGGGCTGTTCTCAATTTCTGCTTCATCAGCAAAGAATCCGACAGATTCCAAACCAAATTGCTGACCGACGGGATTTCCAGTCTGTTTCAGGTAATCGTAAGGTTGGAATTCTTCATTCATCTCCAGAATTTTATTCCGGGCAAAAGAAAAATTACCTCCGATATGGTAATTAAAATCACCGCGATTCTCTTCCCAGTTAAATGAAGTTTCAAAACCTTTATTTTCAACAATACCTACATTTTGAACCGGACGATTAACTCCTATAAGGACAGGTACCGAACCATTTGACGATGCAATGATATCGGTTCTTTTTTCATAGAATGCGTCCATTGTAATCTGCAGCCTGCTAAACATTTCGAGGTCGAGGCCCAAATTCGACTTGTAAGACTTTTCATAAGTCAGATTCCCGGCTGCAAGTTGTCCTTCAACAATACCTCCGTTGCTGTTATTATTATCTGTAAAATAATAGGTACCTCCTGAAAAATATCCCTGATCATAAAGATTGGGCGACATGATGTTGTTTCCGTTTAATCCCCATGAAGCTCTTAATTTAAGAAAACTCACTGTTGGGTTATTAAGCAGAAAATCTTCGCGGCTCAATAGCCATGCTCCTGATATTGCAGGAAAGAAACCCCACTGGTTATTCTCAGGAAGCACATTGCTGCCGTTGTACGAAAGAATGCCATCAATAAAATAGCGGTTTTTATAACCGTAAGATGCAGAAGCCAAAACGTTTTGATGGAGAAATGTATTGTACTGCCCGTCATTTACTCTTTTATCCTGATGGTACAGCAGTGTTGTTTCCAGATCGCTGTTTCCCCATGAAGTAACGTAATTGAGTTTTCCGGTAAGGGTTGCATGCCTCCGCTGGCCGCCAAAACTATCAGAAGCTTCAAGGTCTGTGTCACTACCGTAATCAGCAATAGTTGTATCAGTTATTGCACCAGTTTCAGGATTTCTTGAAACGGAAACCCTTTCATAAACAAAACCCCGGGTTTTACTTTCCCAGTAAGCTGCCATATTATCATAAGCTACTGCGATATCGGCTGACAATCCGGGCAGAAAATCACTCAAATCCTGAAAGAGACGCCCGTCGGCACTTATTTCTCTGCTGTGTGGATTACGCAGCCCGGTGGAAGAAACCAACGCAACGGGGTTATTGTCATAATATTCTGTTCCGCCCCATTCACCATTGATGCTTTTTACTGGAAATGCAGCCGATGGTACACTGTAAAGCGCATCGAAAATATTCGTTATCCGGGCACCAGGTTCTTTTCTTCCGTCAATATTTCCGGCAACATTAATTAAAAAGCGGGTAGTAGGAGATAAATCGATATCAAGATTGGTTCTGAAATTAAAGCGATCGTATTTCATTTGGCTGTTGTAACGATCATCCAAAGTTGTATTATCCAACAAACCCTGTTCATTTTGGTAATTCAGCGACACAAAATATTTAACCGATTCGCCTCCTCCGCGGAAACTGGCATTAAAATTCGTTCTTTCACCAAAATCCTTGAGTGTTTCATCAAACCAATCAACGTCAGGGAAAAAGAAAGGCTGGTCGCCTGATTGAAAATCCTGTAAATCCCATTCAGAATATACAAAAGGATTGCCATCGAGCGCACTGGCTTCATTAACTGCCCTTGCATAATCATAGGCATCGAGAAAATCAGGAGTTCGGAAAGGCATTACATATCCGCGGTCCAGTGAAAAATCAACATGGAAGGAATCGTATTCCCCTCTTTTCGTAGTAACCAAAATGACTCCGTTGGCACCACGCTGGCCATACATTGAAAGAGCGGCTCCATCTTTTAATACCGAAACACTTTCAATCTCATCGAGAGCAAGAGATGAAAAATCACGCTCAAAGCCATCGACCAGAACCAACATGGAATTGCTGCTGTAAGTTCCTTTTCCCCTGATAAACATATCAGGTCTGCGGTTCCAGGGATCTCCGCCGTTTTGTAAAACCGTAAGCCCGTTAAGCTGACCATATAAGCTCTCCTCTGGATTATTTACCGAACTTTTAGAAAGTTCATCGGAATAAGCCACGTCAATTGAAGAAGTAAGCCGGTCGGCTTGTTTTACTCTTCCGTACCCAAGATGAATTTGTTGGTCCGAATTATCCAGTTTTACCTGCATATTTGATTCCTGTGCGGGCAACACTTTCACCATATTCCGGAAGGAGACTTTTATGAGGCCTTCGGGCATTACATTGAAATTGACTACCCCTTCGCTGTCAGTTTTCAACATCGCATCAGAAAGTTCCAGGAGCTCCACGCGTGCACCAACAAGAGGGTCACCTTCCTGATCGGTAACTTTTACCGTTAAGTTGTTATCCTGCCCTTTTAATGGTTGCATAAAAAGAAGCAGAATCAACAAGCCAAATAACTTCGTAGATTTTATTTTAGTTTTCATTTATTATCATTTAATGCATTAAAAATTATTATTCCCATCCCGGGTTTTGAACCAGGCCGTATCCTTTATTCACCTCATCGGGCGGAAAAGCGCTCAGATACCATTTTGGCGACCAGTTGTCCTGCCAATAGCGGCCCGGCAATTCAAATGTTTCGTAGCTAAATGAACCGTCTTCATTTTTATA
Organism: uncultured Tangfeifania sp.; assembly: GCA_964443035.1. Taxonomy (GTDB): domain Bacteria; phylum Bacteroidota; class Bacteroidia; order Bacteroidales; family Prolixibacteraceae; genus Tangfeifania. The sequence goes on along the minus strand of CAYUBV010000076.1, from coordinate 4,785 downwards.
GGTATCAACACCATGCAATTTTTGCTGAAAAACATCGGCTTGTTTCCAACGTATGAGGTCAAACCAGCGCACTTCTTCGTAACCAAATTCGTTGGAACGTTCCTTCAGCAAAGCTTCCCGGAATTCCTCCTGCGACATTCCTGCAGGAAGGTCTTTCAGTCCAACGCGGTTCCGCACCCTATTGACCGCGGCATATGCTTCGGAATTAGGGCCTCCGTTGGCTTCGTTAAGCGCCTCGGCATAGGAGAGGTAGATTTCACTCAGCCTGAGATAGGGCCAGTGAACGATGGAGCCAAAAGAGGATGCCCAGTTTTGGTCGAGCAGGTGTTTCCGGAGAAGAAACCCGCTTTTCCCTTGGGTACCATTGGGATTTTTTCTTTCACGGCCGCCAATCCACAATTCCGCGGTTCGTCCCTGGAACTGGTCTCCGTTTACGAGCACAGTTTCATAAAGGCGCGGATCGCGGTTGACCCATGGATTCTCAGGGTCCCACCCCGATTCAGGGTCATTGATGGGCGTACCATCGGCCATGTCGAACATATCGACATACTCTTTGGTTGGGCTTCCTATCCCATAACCCCCTGCACTTTGATAGAAATAATACTCATGGCTCCATTTGCCGGGGGATTTAAAGCGCACCCGGGTGCTGATGAGGGTTTCTCCGGTTCCCCTTTGGTAATAAGCATCCTGAAAATCCTGCCTCGGATTTCCGGTATTTACCAAACCATAACCACCTTGTGCTTCCACTTTATCGATTAGTTCTTTTGCAGCCTGGGCAGCCCTGTTCCATAATTGTGCATCATAACCGCCATGCCATGTCATATTCTGAGAGGATGCCTCACCATCGAGGTAAGGTTCATTATCGTTAAAAAGCGGACTTGCACCAAACAAAAGTACCCTTGCCTTTAATCCCATTGCGGCAGCCTGTGTCATACGTCCGTCCCAGTCCGAAAGGTCTTCGATCATCCACGGCAAATGGGGAATTGCTTCATCGAGCAGCGCAACAATAGAATCGAGTGTTGCCTTTGATGTCGACCGTGGAAGATCAGTATCTTCTATAGGAGTGTAAGCATGATTCACCCACGGAAGCCCGCCAAAATGTCGGTACATATCGGTGTAATGAATGGCAATAATTACTTTCGCCTCAGCCTTTAATCGCTCCAGATAATCGGGAGAAACATCCGGAATAAGATCCGAACTTTCAATAAAATTCCAGCCTATGCGAATACCATCCCAGCTTTGTTCCATGGTATAATGATATTTCGTGTTACTGGCGCTATTCTCAATAGCAGCACTGTACTGTCCGGAATAATAACGCTGGTTTACGCCCCCCCATCCCAGGAAACTGTGGTTTAAATCAGTCATTGATTCCAGAATATCCATTCCGATTTTATTGCCTTTAGCTGACCAGTTCAGGTTCAATCCATACGGAAGTGTCCGGTATCCCTGCCACAAATACCTTTCGGCCAGCTCGAGCGAACTGAAAATGGTATCTTTGGTTACATCGACACTGGGCTCTTTTTCAAGAAATTCATTGCCGAATTTCACTTCTTCGCATGAAGCCATGAATAACGCGGCTATGCTAATGATGTATATAAATTTTTTGAATTTCATTTCTATCTGTTTTTTATTATGCTTTCTCATGCTGATTAAAAATCAAGTTTGAATCCCACATTATATACCTTAGTTAAAGGATATGCCGAATTACTTCCTGTTCGTGATTCAGGATCTGTGATATCGAGACTGTCGAAAGTCAGCAGATTGTATCCATTCAGGAACGTCCTCAAATTTGATATACCAAATCTTTTCAAAAAGCTGCTGCTAAAATTATAACCTATTTCCATGTTTTTAAGCCGCAGATATGATGCATCGCGCAGCCAGAAGTCCGAATTTTTTGTATTGTTATTTTGGCCAATAAGGGTCATTCTCGGGTAGGTTGCTTCATTAGCCGTTTCAGGAGTCCACCGGCCATCGGCCATGTATTGCAGCAGAGAACGGTCTTGTGTGGCCCCAAAAGCAACACGGTATGTTTCACCCAGCATCCTGGAGGTTAAAGTAGCTCCTGCCCACGACATGGACAAGTCCAGATTTTTCCATTGAAATCCCAAATTCGCTCCAAACGTATATTCCGGATATTGTGGATGGCCGATTGGTTGTTGATCGTCCTGAGTAATTGCCCCGTCGTCATTCAGGTCTTTATAAACCATATCGCCGGGTTGAAGATCGTACTGATGATTTGGTATTGATTCATCGCCGATATCGGACTCACTAAAAAACTTGTCGAAAATATAGCCAAATGGCTGGCTTACCGCATGACCCGTTCTGTAAAGATAATCCTCATTTTGAGGAACTTCATCCATAAAGATAATGGTGTTTTTTGCATGCGATACATTTAAGTTAACCCAGTAGCGAAGAGCTCCATTCACTTTTTGGTTCCACCTGGTTTCAACTTCAAATCCTTTATTTTCCACTTCTCCAATATTTACGGCCGGAAGTTCGTAGGCAACATATCCCGGAACTGTTCCGCGATAAGTAAGTATATCTTCCCTGTTTTCAAGGAAATAATCAAAATTCACCCCAAGTTTTCCCTCAAAGAATTTCACATCAACACCTATATTCTGTTTTCTTGCAGTTTCCCATGTTACAAAAGGATTTCCAATCTGGCCTTCGCTTGCAGCGGTCTGATTGGTCGGGTTATCGGTTCCAAAATTGTATCCGCCTGATGAAGCATTGTAACTATCGGGCAAATACAGGAACCGGTCTCCTCCTATTTTGTCGTTTCCAACCAATCCATAGGAAGCACGAATCTTCAAATAGTCCACAAATGGAACACCTCCAAAAAATGCTTCTTCACTGACTATCCATCCGGCAGAAAAAGCGGGGAAAAATCCAAACCTACGCTCCCGTATAAAGTTTTCAGAACCGTTGTAACCAATATTTATATCCAGCAAATATTTGGTTTTATAATCGTAAGTTGCCCTTCCTACAAGGCCAACAAGACCAGTAGGTATTTCACGAAACTGGGAAGGATAATATACTTTGTTTTGATTATACAGGACCAATCCTCCTACATTATGATTGCCGAATGTTTGGTTGTAATTAAAACCTGCTTCCATATACCAGTTTCTTCCTTTGCCGTAATTTTCATAATAGCCGAGATTTCCTTCTGAACCGGATTTACGGTAAACAATCGTCATGTCATCCGCGGCTGCATCTTCATCAACATCTTTCCGATAGTAGGGGAGATATGATGCAACTGAAGAATTACGAACTTTTGAATGACTGTAACTGGTATTGTAGGCTATTTTAGTTCTGAAACGAAGCCCCTTGGTTATAAATTTCAAATCCTGCACCACATCGATGTCAAAGTTTAAAGTATTGTTTAACCGGTTTGTAAATCCTCTTCCGTAAAAAGGGTCCAGACCGTCTTTTTTCTGCATTGGAATGTAATCGTTATTACTAACCAGGTATTTACCGTCCACAATTCCGGGACCCGAATAAGGCACCGACCAGTAAATCAAACGGAATAGCTGGTTCATACCGTCTTTTGCATTGGGCTCGTTTGTTACTCCAACTCTTCCGCCGGCAGTAAGGCTAACTTTTGTGGTTTCAGTAACATCCACATCGAGATTGGTTCTGTAATTATACCGGTTATGGCTAAAGTTGTAGTCATATTGGGAGTCAAAGGTTTTAAACAAACCATCCTGGCTTAAAACACCAACCGATACAAAATATTTCACTTTCTTAGTTCCCCCTGATATATTTACATTTCCTTTGTATTGCATGGCAGTAGGCTTCAAAATATAATCCACCCAATCGGTATTCGGATAAATAATAGGGTCGGATCCGGTTTGAAAGGCATTGAGTGCCTGCGGCGAAAACATCAAATCGTTTTCCGTCAGTGAAGGATCATCATTCATTTGGGATTCGTTGTACCGCATTCCATAGGTATAGCTGTCGGCAAAATTGAGCAAACGTGTAGGTTGCTGCATACCTGTTGAGAAACTTGCTGAAATTTTGGCTTTACCAATTTCACCCCGTTTTGTGGTAACAATGATAACACCGTTTGCACCCCTGACTCCGTAAACCGCCGTTGCCGAAGCGTCTTTTAATACCGATATGCTTTCTATTTCATTCGCATCAAGTTGCATAAAGGAGCGTTCCACTCCATCTACAATCATTAAAGGCTGCGATCGCCCTTCGGAAAGAGAAGCTACACCGCGGACATAAATCGTAGGATCATCTGCTCCGGGTTGTCCTGAAAACTGGATGGATGATAAACCTGTGACTTTACCGGCTAATGAATTTGCCACACTTGCGGTGGGAGATTTTAGCAGTTCATCGGAATCGACAGAGGTAATTGCTCCTGTAATGGATACCTTTTTCTGTTGTCCGTAAGCCACCACCTGAACTTCCTGTAAATCCATCATAGTTGACTGTAGCTCAACATCGATATTTTGTCTGTTTCCAACTTCTACCTCTCTGGTTTCCATTCCAACAAAACGAAATAAAAGAACAGCCTCATTGGGAACTGTAATCGAATACTCCCCATCATCGTTGGTAACCGTGCCAACGGATGTACCCTGAACAACTACCGTTACTCCTGGTAGCGGTTGTCCGGTTTCATCGGTCACTGTCCCGCGAACGGTCGTTTCCTGCGCCCAGGTAATTGCAACTACTAACATAGCTGCAAATATCAGGCTCATTTTTTTAAATAAATTCTGAAAAGTTTGTTTCATAGGATAAAACTTAGTTGTTAAAAATTATATTTATAATGAATATCAC
>CAYUBV010000075.1:0-11307 GCA_964443035.1 uncultured Tangfeifania sp. | reverse complement strand
TGCCTTCTCCGCCGTTTCCGTCAATTTTCAGCCAGTCATTCAGTTCTTTCCACTCCTCACGGCTTGGGATGTGCCATCCTTCCGGTGCAATTCCCTGAACCATGTCACCTGATGTTTCTCCGTTCATGGCAGCATTCCATGTGTAATGGGCGCCCATGTCGGTGTTGCATTTCAGTCCGTCGCAGAACCGTCCGTCAATCAAATATTCACCTTCATCCAGTGTGGCATCGTTTGGATTCCACCCCGGTTTGTGTTTCGTTTTTAAATTCACGGCAGTCCAGCACTGATCGCCCAGTTGCACAGTCGGGTATTTGAATCCGTCCACATCAATCAAACTGTCTCTTTCGCAAACAAATTCAGGCTGCTCAATAACAACGGTTCCTTCTGTAACTACCGGACTATGTGGATTGGAATCAGTTACCACCACAGTGTAAGTTCCTGCTTTTATGTCTTCGAGATTTTGTTCGGTACTACCCGTATTCCATTCAAAAGTATAGGGTTCTACTCCATTCGATACAGTCAGTTCGATGGATGCATTGGAGTATCCCCATTTTGATGGGGGAGTAACATTGAAATCAAGAGCCAGCGGAACAGGATCCGGTTCGTTTAAAACGGCTGTTTTATTTGCCACGGCTTTATCGAGGTAAATTACTTTTACTGAATAGGTACCTGCCTTTAACCCGGAAATATCTTTGTCGGTTGCGCCGTTACTCCAGAAAATTTCATAAGGAGTATCTTCCAGTCCTGCAATTGATAAATCAATTGAACCATCACTGGCACCGTAAGAAGATGGGTTATTTGTTTCGAGTGTGAGTTTTACAGTCGGAATGGTCTCTTCTTCGTTGCATCCCGCAATAAAAATGAGTGCGGCTATAATGCTGAATATAATTTTGAATCGTTTCATTTTATTCCGGTTTATAGGTTATTCTACGTTTTCGTTTTGCATATCGAGTTCGAGCTGCGGTATTTTCCAGTACAAACCCTCGTATGGCGATGTAACTGGGCTGACATCTTCGCGGTCTCCCGGTCCGATCGGAGCTTCGAGCGCCTGACTGTAAAAAAGGTGGTCTCCCTCAAATGCAAGTTCTTTAATGCGTTCCTTATCAATGAGTTCTTCCGTTACTTCAGAAAGGGGCTCAAGTCCGGCACGTTCACGTACGGTATTTAAATCAGCCAGCGCACCACCGGAGTCACCCAGTTTCAGGCGCAGAATGCTGCGGGTAAGATAAGCCTCTGCGAGACGCATAACCGGCACGTTGGTGTAGCGACCGTCAATACCTCTGAAATATTTATCGCCCCAGATGTAAGGATCTTTGATGTGTGCATATTGTGTTTCATAAACAGTTGGATCAGCCTGCGGATCGCCATTGTTTCCTTCCAGGCGGTAGTAAACCTGAACGTATCTTTTATCCTGCTGTGCCTCTTCGGTTTCTTCCAGGTTTTCATCCATCCAGCCAACATATTGTGCTGCAGAATGGCTCATGCAGAACTGATTCCAGGGGCAGCGGCTCCAGTTTTCGCCACGGCCACCGTTTACTGCGGTATAATGGGTTTTATTCATACTGGTGAAAACCTTTGCGATCGATTTTTTGATGTCATCGTAATAAAGTGCATACCAGATTACTTCGTTTCCTTTTTGAGGATCGCTGTGGCTAAAAGCTTCCAGGGGATCCTGGTCGAGCGAATAATATCCGCTGCTGATAACATAATTGGCTTCATCGAGCGCAAGCTGATATTCTCCGAATTGAAAATATACACGCATCAATAAAAACGAAGCAGCAAGCTTGTTAGCCCTTCCGTATTGATAGGAAGGATGATGAATGCCGTCAATAAATTGCTCCGGCAGTAACTTTTTTGCACTTTTCAGGTCATTTAAGATGATGTTGTACACCTGACTTGCTGTTCCGAATTCTGCTTTATTGGCCTGTTCAATATCTTTTGGAAATTCTTTTCGCAATGGCAATACTTTCAGAGATTCAAATTCAGGAGATGCAGGTGATGGTGCAAAAATTTTGGCTGCCGTAAAATAGGCAAAAGCTTTCATGAAATGGAGTTCACCTTTAATCCTGTCGAGATTTGACTGATCTCTTTCCGTAGGATTTGGAAAAGGCTGATTGTCGTTGGCTTCATAAAAATCGAGCGCTGCATTGCACGAACCAATTGTTTGATAAACATCATTGAACATCCCGTCTGTTTTGCCGGTTCGCACGTTGGTTGTGCGGTAATACATTTCGGAATAAGGGATATCTGCGGATGTATTGGGCAGCAGGTAAATGTATTCCGACATACAATCAGATACAAGGCAATAGTTTTGCCAGTAGCTGCCCCAATCCGACCCAAATGTAAGGTGATAAGGAGTAACGGCAGCCATTTCCAACTGGTCGACATTCAGCCACGGAAATTCGGGCGGATTTGTCAGCTCGAAGAAATCTTCAGTTTCACATGAATTGCTTAGCAGCAGCGCGAGTGCAACTGTAAGGTATTTTGAAATTTTCAGTAACTTTTTCATGATTATCGAGCATTAAAAATTAACAGTAGCACCAAAAGTTATATATCTCAGCGGAGGCAGGTTTACTCCCTGTGTCTCCGGGTCCCAGCCTTCGTATTCGGGTGTCCAGGTCCACAGGTTGGTCCCCGAAACAAACAGCCGCAAACTCTGAAGTTTTGATTTTTTGGTGAGTATCTCAGGAATATTGTATCCGATTTGCAGATTTTTCAGTCGTACATAATCTCCTTTGTAAAGGTATTTCGAGAAATTGTGCTGTTCGTTTTTATAGTTTCCTGGTCTTTCCACCCATTCACCTTTTCCATCCGGCGCAAGCGGGTCATCAGTAGCTTTTTCCGGGTCCCAGTCCCACGGATAACTTCCCTGCCAGCGCAATTCAGGATATTCTGCATCGGTATTTTCAGGTGTCCAGGTATTTCCGATTAAATCGCTGCGCAAAACTACCTGTCCGTACTGAACATCGGTAGTTCGCTGTTCTTCATAATCGTAGAAGTAGTCTCCTCCGGAAAATGAGAACATCAAATTAAGATCGAAATTGCCGATAGAAAATGTGTTGCTGAATCCGCCGTAATACGTGGGCAGGGTTGTTTTTCCTTTCATCAGCACGCGGTGATTGGCCAGGTTGTTATTCGTTGCCGGAATCATTCGGCCGGTTTTAACGGTTTCACCAGTGGCATTGTAATGGTCTACATCAATTTCATGAATGAGGTTCACCCCACGTTCCGGATCAACGCCTGCATATTCAGGCATGAAAAATGTCCACAAGCTCTCGCCTTTCATTGCGCGGGTTGTGCCTCCGATACCTTTGCCCGAAACATCGAGTTCCGGTGTAAGACTAACCACTTTGTTTTCATTTGTGGTCAGGTTAAAATTACTGGTCCAGTTAAAGTCCCCTTTATCAAAAATTACTGCTTTTATTCCAACTTCATACCCATAATTTTTCATGTCGCCAATGTTGCTCCAGATTCTCCCACCGGCAACTCCGGCTGATGGGGGCAAACTGGATGCAAGCAACATATCGGTAACATTTTGAATGTAATAAGCGAGTGAACCAGAAATACGGTTGTTGTAAAATCCGTAATCAAATCCGAAATCGATGCTGTTGGTTGTTTCCCATGTAAGCGAAGGAACCCCGATATTTGTTACCTGCGTTCCGGCACTGATTAAATCCTGCGTTCCATATCTGAGATTAGGGCTGACACGATAGGTGGTAACCGTTTTGTTTGAAGGAATATTCTGGTTGCCTGTTTGTCCGAAACTACCCCGTAGTTTCAGGAAATTCATGAATTCCTGGTCTTTCAGAAAGTTTTCTTCGGTAATTATCCAGCCTGCCGACAGTGATGCAAATGTTCCCCAGCGATATTCCGGCTCAAAGCTTGAAATTCCGTCGCGACGGAAACTTCCACCAATAAGATAACGATCCATAAATTTATAATCAGCCCGTCCGAAATAGGCTTTCAGGTATTTTTCACCACCCAGACCGCCATACATGCTGAGCATTTCATCAGGTGTTCCAATTTGTTTGTAGGTTCCTTTTAAACTCTGGCCTTCCATCCGTCTGGTGTAGGCGCTGGTGCGCTGCGCTTCTGTTCCGGTCACAGCGGTAATGAAATGGTTCTCGTTTATCTGCCGTGTGAAATTGGCATAAATATTATAGTTGTAACTTAAACGTGTTACCGCCTGTTCAGAGGCATAAGAACCATCTTCTCTCAGCGTTTCTGTAATCCAGAAAACAGAATTATTCTGAATAAAATCGAAGGTAACATCAGACTTTAACGATAATCCTTCGATAAACGGCAGTTTGTACTCGAAAAACAATCCGCCAATTGAACGGTAATTTTTTACCTGGTCGATGGTTAAATCCTTATCGATACCGGCCACCAAATTGTTCCCTGATTTTGGGTTCCAGTATCCGTGGCTGTAACTGTTATCGTAAATGGGGAACCAGGGCAGTGCCTGACGGTTAGCCCGGCCAAAACCTCCCTGTGTGCCACCACTGCTTTGTCCAACTGCACCGCCGACAGCAGTTTTTACGCGGTCGTTGTTGGTATAGGAAAAACTCAGTTTCGACGATACGTTGAAATTGTTTACAGGCGAAAAATCGATATTTACCCTTCCCGAAAACCGTTCAAATTCGTTGCTTTTGAGAACACTGATGTCTTTCCGGTAGTTGGTGGAAACATAAAATGACCCTTTTTCAAATCCGCGAGTGCTCGATAAATTAATTTCATGAAAATTTCCGATTTGCAAGATCTCGTCAAACCAGTTGGTATTAACAGCCAGCGCTTCTTCACGGTTCAGTTCCATTCGCGGTTCCGGGAAAAATGCCAGGATATCATTTGGGCGGAATGGGTTTTCATCTCCATTGTTGGAATTTCTGCGCGCAGTTTCAACCAAATCAAACCATTCCTGCGTATTGGCAAAACCAACATCCTCTGCTTTTCGCACGAGATCGGCCATGCCAAATTTGTAATCGACGGTAGTAGATCCTTTACCTTTGGTTCCCTGCTTGGTGGTAATTATTATTACTCCGTTTGATGCCCTCGAACCATAAATAGCAGTGGCCGCAGCATCTTTCAGTACTTCAATCGATTCAATATCGTTGGGATTGATCATTGACATGGGAGATTGCCCGGTCGAACCTTGTGTTCTTTCCAGTCCGCCGCCCGAATAGACAGGCATTCCATCAATAATCCACAGCGGATCGGTACCTGATGATATGGAACTCAGTCCCCTGATTTTTATTGAAACCGGTGACCCCGGTACACCACTGCTGCTGCTTACCTGCACACCTGTTGCCATTCCCTGCAACGCCTGGTCGAATGTAGATGTGGGAATACGCGACAATTCATCACTTTTTACTGAAGACACAGAACCGATAATGTCTCGTTTCTTTTGTGTTCCGTAGGCAACAACCACCAACTCGTCGAGGTCGACTGTCTGGGTTTGCATCTCTACATTGATTTCTGTTTGATTGCCGATTTCGCGTTCCTCAGTCTTCATTCCTACAAAACTGAAAACGAGTGTATTGTTTTCTTCAGGAACATTTATGGAGTAATTTCCTTCTATGTTGGTTACCGTCCCTGTTTGTGTTCCTTTAACCAGTACCGTAGCTCCGGGTATCGGCTCACCGCTGCTTTCGGTAACCGTTCCGGTTACCCTCCTCGTTTGTGCCCAAAGAGTGTTGATTCCTGCAAAAAGGAATAGTAAACACAGCCCGGCCTGAAACAGTTTTCTACTCATTGCAATTTTTGTTTATTTAAAAAGAATGTGCCGCAACCGCGGCGACACATTCTAATAAACCTATGAAACTCATTTTACTTCTTAATTAGTCGCTTCAGGGCACGATTGTTTCCCTGAACAACTTCGATAATATAAATGCCCGGTTTGAATTGAGATACGTCGAACATTTCGGTATGCGGACCGGCAGCCTTGGCTGATTTTATTTGTTGTACCAAACTACCTGTCATGTTGTGTATATTTATGGTGAAATCTCCGTCAACGGCATTATTAATCACCAGGTTGGCATTTCCGGTTGTAGGGTTCGGATAGAGGTTAACCAGATTATTCATTTCGCTGATGGTGCGATTATTCGTAACCTCGCCTACACTCAGCACATAAAAACCGTTGGCCACATCTGTTAAATCGAAAATCATTACATCCTCTTCCATGGTTCCGGTTGCCGGGAGAGCAGTAAATGTTTCTCCGTCGGTTGAATGCCAAACGGCATAACCATCGGTTGAAGCAGGTGTTTCAAGGCCGGCGGCAGCAAAATCAAAACCAAGTTTTACATCAACCAATGCCTCAGCACTTTTCTGAATGTACCAGCGGCGTGCCCAGGTTTTTTCAGCATTATCGTCGCTGTTTGCTGCTCCGTTGTGTCCGGCAAATACAAATTCACCGGCATCCAGAGTCGAGGCGGCTGCTTCAAGCTGCAATGCACCTCCCGATGATGCCAGATGACTTTCAGTCTTGTCATTGTACATTTTTTTACCAACTCCAATTACCTCGTTTGTATAAACTTCGTGTGTGTAAATTTGTGATTCTGTAAGTGGAACGCCATACTTGGCAGCGAGGTAATTCTGTACAATCACTTTTTGTGCTTCATTCAGTCCGTTTTTGTAGAATATAACCTCAGCCAGGTTGTCGCGCAGTGCATTCCCGATTACCAGCGGCGCATCCACATCGTTAATCGGTTTTGAGTAATTCATCGAAGCTTTCATCTCTCCGTTTTTCCAAAGTGTAACTCTTTCGAATGCACGCAAATCGGTACCAATTACATAAGTGTTCTCCACGTCGGTGATTGCAGCGTTTGTGGTAATCAGGCGATCTTCTTTACGCATTTCGAAATTGAATTCATCGGGGCCGCCACCTCCATTGTACTGCAGAATCCAGGCATTTTCTTCGGGTCCCTGGTAGAAGTTACGTTTTTCGACCAGTGCGGTAAAATCACTTGTTACCGTATTTCTTTTGGTAACCAGCCAGAGAGACAATCCGCCCATTCCGTCGAAATAGTCTTCTTCGGCATTGTCAGGAATTGCCAGCGCTGCGATTTCAGATTCACGGCCTTCAATCGGGCCAAAATTCACAGCAGGCATGTCATTGCTTACTCCGCTTGAAACGTAAACCGGAGCTTCTTCAATGTTTTTATGATAGTTTGCCGGTGTAGTTCCTGCATAAATATCAGTCGCATTATTTTCATTTCCCGACATATCTGTCCAGCTTGAAACCAGGTCGCCATCGGTTAATCCTTCAATTTTATCGGCTTTCAGCCACAACGTATTTTCAGGTTGACCGGAAATACTGTTGTCGGAATAACCAACGCCACCCGGGCCAATTCCGATTCCTTCTACTGTTGCTTCAACAATATAAGTAGCTTCAACAATTTCGCTTGAATAGGTACCATCGGCAGAATAGGCCTGAACTCTTAAGGTTGTTGTTTCAGTGATTGGTATTCCGGTAGCAGGATAAGGAGTTGCCGGATCGCTGCCGTCGTCGGAATAGTAAAGCACAGCGTCATCGGGTTCCACGCTGACTTGCACAACCGGCGCATTATCGTCGGTATAAGTTACCAGCGGAGACGGGAAGAATGCAGGTACGCCAACAGGGTGAACAATAAATTCTCCTGATGTAACAATACTTGGTTTAAGATCGCCGGCATAACCAATTGCTTTTATGGTTGTTGTTTCGGTAAGCATTATTTTGCCGGTATACTCTGTCGAAGCATCTGTTGGCTCTGTACCGTCGGTTGTGTAATAAATTGCTGCATTTGGTGTAGCTGTTGTAATACCCACTTCAACCTCAGCAATAAACTCATCCGGGGCGGGATTGAATACAGGAGCTTCAACCTGTGGCTCGTAATTAATAATCAGTGAACTTCCGTTCCACTCTTTACCTGAAATCCATGCACGGTTGCCGGGTGTTTCTTCTGCACCTTTTGCCACAAGCGTAATTTGTTGTTTTCCGTCTTCAACAGCTTCTGCAATGTATTCACTAAACGCCGGCGAGCTAAGTTCATACCAGGCTCCACCGTCAACGAGGGTACCCTCCAGCAATACATTGTTAGATACTGATGGCCTGGTGTTCCAGGTAATGGTGTCTTCGCCCCAGTTGTTATTGTTAGCGGCAAAAATCTGGTAGTCAAATTCGGTGATATCATTGGACGAATCATGAATGGATCCGTACAGTTTCAATGTTGCAGATACCGGATTGTCATAAGCTTTACTCAAGTCATATTTGAAATAAATCCACTTGCTGCTTTCATTGATATCGTCATTGATAAGATGCTGGTCAGCTTCGTTACCGATTGCAGTGTCGCGTTCGGCTTCAACCTGCGAAACGTAGGCATCTTCAATTACATTTCCTTCCTGAACCGGGGGTGCAACGGTATAATCGAGAATCATTTGTGCAGCCACCCAATCCTGGCTTGAAATCCATGCACGGTTTTCGCCTGTGTCATCTTTTCCTTTCACCACAAAACTGACTTCAGTTGCTCCGGCCGTCACCACATCATTAATATAATGAGCAAGTGCATCTCCTGTAACTTCATGCACGGCACTGCCGGTTATGTCATAAGTTGCCAGAACCTCTGATTCTTCTGTCGGTTTGTTTTCCCAGTCGATGGTATCTTCCGCCCATGCATTGGAAACTCCAATCACTTCAACAGTAATTTTATCCAACTCATCAGGATTTCCATTGAATAGGTCTCCTTTTAACAGTAGCGTAACTTTTCCTACTGGAGATGCTTTTTCCTCAACAGGGAATTTCAGGAATGATTCTTTATCGGCATTGTTGGTATCGTCCCGTCCGATTTGCATATCGGCAATTCCATCTCCTGTTGAATCGGGATAAGCTTCCAAAACGTATGCATCTTCAATTACAGTAATGGTATCGACAGAAACAGGTTTTTCAATTTCCAGTTCGAGCTGTGGCCCATAAGCACCGTCACCTGCACCTCCACACCAGCTAAAGTCTGATTCTGATCCGTCACCTTCTTTATACTTTATCGCAAATGCAATTTCGGTTTCCATTGCCGCCAGTTTTGCATTTACAAAATCAATCAGTTTTGTTCCGTTGGGTATGTATTCTTTTCGTGCTGATGATTTTTCAATTACTACTGTTGCCAGTTCATCTCCCGTTCCCGGACGATCGTTCCAGGTAAGATTGTTACGTGTAAAATCAGTCGATTTTGCTTCTACCAGCGCAACAGTCATTGTTTTGCCCTCTTCTGTCATGGCTGCTCTTGTGGAGAAAACAGCATCAGTGATAGTTTCTCCAGCCAGTGCGCTAACATCAAATTTCACATAGGAAACAGCCTCTGTGGTATCCGTTTTCCAAATTAAAAGATTCGTGGCTTTTTTCCAATTTGCAGTAGTGTCCGGATTTTCTTTAAATCCTGTTCCATCGTCAATGGCATAAGAGTTGAAGCCATAGCCAAATTCGAGTTCGAGCATCGGCCCGTAGGTTCCATCATCTTTCCCCCCTATCCATTTCAAGTCACCTCCGTCTCCCTCTTTGTATTTCAGGGCAAAACCTATTTCATCAGCACCTGACATCAGTATCTGATTTACATAGTCAGCAAAAGCATTACCTGAAGAAACAAAGTATTTTCTGGCAGAGTTTTCGTCCATCACAACTGTGGCAACTTCACTGCCTGTTCCCGGACGTGTATTCCATGTTATTGAATCACCAATAAAATCAGTGGTATTCAATTTATGCAAGCCCAGTGTCATGGTTGTTCCGCTATTCATGGCTCCACGCAATGAGAATTTTACTTCGTCAACGGTTTTTCCGGCAAATGCGCTGACATCAAATTTTATATATGCTATTTGTTCAGTAGTATCCGATGATTTTGAAGCATAAATATTTGAAGCATTTGGGCTTGCCATTGAATCAGGGTAAGCCTGCAATACAAATCCGTCATCGGTAGCGTAACCACCTCCTGCCATTCCTTCAGTAACGTTGAGCATTGGCCCCCAGGCACCGTCACCAGCGCCTCCGGCCCATTTGAAATCGCCGCCGTCGCCATCTTTATATTTCAGTGCAAAAGCAACTTCTTCATTTCCTTTGGCCAATTCACCATTTATAAATTCAATTAATTTATTTCCGGTTTCGATATAGGTTTTCCGGTTTGATTCTTCATCCATTATAACTGTGGCCAGTTCACCGGTTGTACCCGGTTTATTGTTCCAGGTAAGCTGGTCTCTCGTAAAATCAGTTGATTTTGCACCTGTTAAAGCAACAGTCATTGTTTTTCCATCCTGCATATCAGAGCGGGTAGAAAATTCAACTGAACTTACAGATTTATAGGCAAAACCGGGTAATTCAAATTTCACATAGGCAATAGCTTCAGTAGTATCGGTTTTATATACTAAAATATTTGAAGCTGATTTCCAATCCGCGGTTGTATCCGGATTTTCTTTAAAAGCAGTGCCGTCAGCAATTGCCCAGTAGTTAAACCCTTCGTCGAAAGTAAGATCGAGCATCGGTCCGTATGAACCGTCGCCTGAACCACCTGCCCATGAAAAATCACCACCGTCTCCTGATTTGTATTTTAAGGCAAATGCAATGTGGTCTTTCTTTTGTGCAAGGGCGTTGTTGATAAAATCAACCAACTTGGTACCACTCGGAATGTATTCTTTCCGGGCAGAAGATTTTTCAAAAACCACGGTTGCTAATTCTCCACCAGTGCCCGGCTTATTGTTCCAGGTTAGTGAATCTCTGGTAAAATCAGTGGATTTTGCTTCTGCCAAAGAAACAGTCATGGTTGCGCCTTCCTCTTTCATTGCAGCCCTCGTGGAAAATATTGCCTCAGAAACTATTTTCCCCTGGAATTTGGAAATATCAAATTTGATGAAGGCAATGGCTTCGGTTGTGTCTGTTTTATAAACAGATATATTTCCACCGCCTTCAACTTCAGTTGCTGTCGTATCGGGCATCTCTTTGTATGCTGTCCCGTCGTCATCAGCCATTAAGGTTATCTGGCCCGAAACTGATGAAGAAATCAGTATGATTGAAGCCAGAAAAATTGTACGTAGAAAGTAAAAGTTTTTCATAGTTTTTGATTTTAATATTAAAATATTGAATTAATTCCTTTTTATTAATTTGTTAAAATTACTTTATGTGTGTGCCAGGGGTGTGGACAATTGTATCAATCACATGTAAAATTGTATCATACATCTGCATTGTTTTTAACTCCCTAATAATCAGCGGGTACTAATTTAATGTTTTTGTATGTATCTGGAAATCAGTTTTTCTTGAACGTTCCGACCTTGATTTCTCCTGCCGGAATAAAAAGTTCC
>CAYUBV010000074.1:0-11366 GCA_964443035.1 uncultured Tangfeifania sp. | reverse complement strand
AAAGCTTCTGCAGACTGTTCAGTTTCATGTAGGTACAATCGTTGCAGCCACATGTAGAGTCGATTGAAGGAGCCGGAATAAAAATTTTGCCGGGAGCCTCTTTTTTCATCTGGTGCAAAATTCCGCTTTCAGTAGCCACAATAAATTTTTGGGCATCGCTGCTCTGAACATATTTTAACAGCGAGGTGGTTGAGCCGATATGTTTTGCAAGCAATAAAACCGGTTTTTCACATTCCGGGTGTGCAATAAATTCAGCATCGGGATGCTGATCCATCAGCTCAATAATTTTTTCGAGTGAATACTGTTCATGTACCATGCAGGCACCGTCCCACAAAACCATATTGCGGCCGGTAATGCTGTTGATGTAGTTGCCGAGGTTTTTATCGGGGCCGAAGATCAGTTTTTGATCTTCGGGGAAACTTTCCACAATTTTTTTGGCATTGGCCGATGTGCAAACAATGTCGGACATGGTTTTCAGTGCGGCGGTGGCGTTCACATAGGTAATCACCTTATGGTCGGGATATTTGGCAACAAATTCTGCAAATTTATCAGCCGGCGCCGATTCAGCCAGCGAGCAGCCTGCCTTCAAATCGGGCAGAATCACCTTTTTATGAGGATTGATGATTTTAGCGGTTTCGGCCATAAAATGCACGCCCACAAAAACAATCATTTCGGCATCGGTATTTGCTGCTGCCTGCGCCAGACCAAGGCTGTCGCCCACGTAATCGGCTATGTCCTGAAGTTCACCCTCTACGTAAAAATGGCTGAGAATGACTGCATTCTTTTCCTTTTTTAAGCGATTAATTTCTTCTGCAAGCTTAATATTCGGATCGATTGATTCGTCAATAAAGCCTTTCTCCTCCAACATTTGATCAATCTGAAACTGTTCCATTATAAATCTCCTGATGTACTGTTAAACAGGCTGCAAAATTACTAAATCTTTTAAAAAAACCGCTTTTAGTCTGAATTGTTTGTGTTTTGGCCAAAAAAAAGCCGCTTGAGAAAGCGGCTTTTTCTATAATGTCAACTAAAATATTATTCGCCGGAATATTCATACCAAATACCGTCTTCTTTAATCAAACGGATTGTATCAGTACCATTGCTTCCATCGTAATAGGCGTAAGTAACTAAATATTGCTGGTCTTCCACAGCATCGTGATTGGTATCGAGCATGTTTCCAATCATTTCAACCAACTTTTCTCTGTCTGGTCCGGGAGTCTGACCACTGCGCAAATCAAAGTTGTTATACCTCGAAGTTAAATCATTCAGGTCGTAATCTGCTGTAGACAATGTAATTTTAACAGCCGGATCAGCCCACCAGTAGCTTTGGGAAATGTCTTCTTCATTCAAAGCATAGTTGAGCTCCTCGGTCACTTCAATTACACTTTCTCTTAGTTCCCACTCATCGCCGTTATAGATGTAAACTACATATTCATCCAGGAAATTCTGGTAGACATCCGCAGCGTAAGTAATTGGTTCAAGCCCGTTTTCTACAGCATAATCTCTCAGATCTTCCAGCGCATTATCGACGCGGTAAAAATTCATAAAATTTCCGTTTCCGGTAGCTTCATAAATTTCGGCTGTTACTTCTACGGCGTCAGAAGTATAGCCAACTACTTCAGCAGTTGAATCGGCATTAATTTGGATATACCTGGTTTCATTTGTTGTAAAGAGTGTGTACTGAACTGTCATTTCAACGCCTTTTTCTTCAGCATATTCAGTTCTGTTAAGCAACTCTGCAATCAGAGCTTCAGCTTCATCTTCATCGCTGAAGTTCGGGAAATTTTGACCCATAGAGGAATATTCTTCTTCTTCAACTTCCCGTGCATTTTCTTTATCGACATATGGTGGATTGTAAAAATCGTACGTTACCATCATCGACTGTGCATTTTCCCCTGAAAATTTCTGATTCAGAATTTCCGGCAAATAATCTTTCGGTAAGGCCGAACTTGAAAAATTATGGAATTGGGCAACACTCTCATTGCTCGACAAATCGTAATCTTCTTCAGTAAGCATATATGCTTCCGGCGCTTCTTTTTTATCGCTTAAGAAAAGTGCTTTTTTATCCTGTTCATCCTGGATTTGCTCAATCTCTTGGTTGATGTCCTCCATTGGGTTGCAGGCATTCAACAACAGTGCAACAACTGCACCTGCTATGTAATATAAATTCTTTATTTTCATCTCAATAAATTTTAATTTTCTAAAGTATCTGATCCAAATTTTAGAAATTAACTCTTAATCCGGTTGACCATGTTCTTCCGATACCATAGTAAACCTGAGCAGTTCTCCAGTCATGATCTGCACCGTCATCGGCATCCGAAATATATTCTGTGCCAAACAAATTTATGATATTCCCATAAACAGTGGCATCAAATTCTCCGATTTTAAAATCGTAGCGCATATTGGTATCGAATAAATTGTATGCAGGAACTTTCCATGGCTGCACACCTTTATCTTCTTCATTTCCTCTTCCTGTGGGATCGAAATTGGCGTAAAGGTTGTTGTAATAGTTATAATCGATACCTACTTTAAAACCTTTAAGTAATTCATAATCGATTCCGACAGCAGCAGTTGTCTGGGCTGCATCACCCACTTTCAGGTCGGCAATAAATAAATCGACGTACCCCAGCAATTCTTCGTTATCGTCATAAATCGGCACATCAACCAAGTCGTTCTGCCAAATCCAGTCACCTAATGATGCCATACCGGAAATTTCGAGATTGGAGTAAGGTTTCCATCTGAAATCCATTTCAACACCACGGTGAAGCGCGTTTACACCTTCAATGTTAGCTGAATAGAACTCTCCGTCGGGCTGCCTGAATGAACGACGGAAGAATCTGTCGCGCCAGTTGGTGTAATAAGCATTTACATTAATGGAGAAATTGCTGCTTTGGTAGCCATAACCAGCCTCGAAAGCCACTGTTTTTTCATTTCTGGCTCCTTCGTTAACTTCATTTTGGAAATTAATGAAAACGGCATCAAACAGTGGTGCTTTTTCGAAGTAGCCTACATTGGCAAAAACGTTGTGCCTGTCGCTAAGGTTGTAGTTGGCACCACCTTTTACAATAAATCCCTGGTGGTTTTCCCAGTCGGTAGTTTGATCCGGATCGCTGTCCAGGTAATTGAAGTAGTCAACACGTTTGTAGCTGGTGTTGTTAAATGCTCCTGAAATAAATGTTGACAGAGGACCTGTGTTATATTCCAACTGCCCGAACAATCCCTGCCATGCAACAATACCATCGTTCCAGTAGGCAATTTTATCGCCTTCGCGTGCAATTTTTTGCGGATTGTTTACATCTACATCATCCAGAACGAATTCATTTCCAAGCAAATCAAGCACCTCACGGAAGTGTTTTCCGGTGTAATGTCTTAAGTCAATTCCACCGCTAAATTCCAGGTTTTCATTAAAATTGTGCTGCAGGTTGGAAAGTACTCCCATCCAACTGTGGTCGTTACGCGAGGCCCTTAAAATAGCGAGTGAACCCTGATTTCCATTTTCCACGTTTTCCCGGAAGATTCGGTCCATATCAATTTGCCCGGTTGGTGTACGGTAGGTGTAGAAAGCGTTGTCGTTCTCACCATAACCACCGGTTCCGCCTCCTGTACCAAATGAATAATACGCAGAAGTTGCCAGGTGAGTTTGGTCACTAATCGTTAAATAGTGGTTAAGCGACATTTGCGGCTTGTGATAGAAGTTTTCTTCCAAATTGTATAACTGCCCGTTAAGATATCCCCATTCAGGATTGTAACGAAGGCCTTTCCCTGGTTCTTTAATATCCAGAATTCTTTGAGTGGTTGTTCTTTGTCCGTGACGCTGAGGAGCCCCGAACGCCGAGAAAGTCAGCATCTGGTTGGTCCAGCGTTTTGAAACACTGGCGAAATAAGACCATGCTTTAGCCCAGGTGCCATCTACCCATCCGTCGCGGGTTGTGCGCGCGCCCGAAAGCGATATTGCCCATCCGTTTTCAGTTAAACCGGTAGAAGTGGTAAAAGAAGTTTTGAGGTATCCGTCATTTCCAATACCTGTATAAACACTTCCGCCGCGTTCGGCATCCGTAGTTTTGGTAATAATGTTGATGGTACCACCAACCGAACCGATTGAGAGTTTTGAAGCTCCCAAACCGCGCTGAACCTGCATCGAGCGGGTTACTTCCGACAATCCGGCCCAGTTGCTCCAGTATACCCAACTGTTTTCCATATCGTTAACCGGGATACCGTTAATCATAACAGCCACATTGCGCTGGCTGAATCCGCGAAGGTTAATCCTCGAATCACCATATCCACCTCCCTGGCGTGTAGCATATACACCAGGTGTCGATTTCAAAATTTCAGGATATTCCTGGGTTCCCAGTTTTTCAGCAATTTTTTGTGGCTGAATAGCTGAAATTGCAACAGGTGTTTTTCTTGACTGAGCGACTGATGCCAGCACCATCACTTCGTTGAGACCTACAGCATCCGATTCAAGCTCGATGGTGCCCAACCCGGTTGTCTGGCCCGAGCTAACGGTTACATTAAATTCCTGCGTTACATAACCAATGAATGAAACCAGGATTGTTTGCTCTCCGGTTTCTACTTTTAACGCAAAAGTTCCGTCGATGTCGCTAACAGTTCCAAAAGTAGTTCCCCGGAGTACTACACTCGCTCCCACAAGCGATTCGCCCGACTCTGCATCAACAATTTTCCCCGTAACTGTCCCCTGTGCCATCGAAGCCAGGGAAAACAGACCGAACACAGCAATCAATGCCGTGGCAAGAATTGTTTTTTTCATAAAAAATTGGATTTGAATTAAAAATGAATTAAATGAATAGTATGTATCCTTTATAATCTGCATTTGAATTTCATGCATTAATTTTCCGGCAAAGGAAACTTTTTTATTCGTATTAAAGATTAAATATTGGTTAATTTTACGGACCATTTGCTTTACCATTTTTTTCAATAAAACATTAAGTAAACTTACCGCCGGCAACAAAATTTATGGTTTTTCTTTTGGTTCATTTCCTTTTTAAAAAGAATGGAAAGTTCTCATTAACCTGCATCTCTACCAAAATAAGCATACATTAGTTATTAAATGTTTTAAAGGACTTTTCAACAATTTTTCAAGAGGATATCAACATAAAACAAGTTGAATTTTAATGTTCAGACAAAACAGGGCAGAAATGTATTTGAGAAATGAATTGAAGTGCAAAAATGAAAGGTGAAATCGAAAAAAAAGACCTGCCTGAAATTATTTTAAGAATTAATCATTTCAAAAAATTCAGAAAAAAACCATTACTTCATGTTCTGCAAAAAAAATAAGAAATTTCTTGGTTATCCAACATTCTTATTAACAACAACTTATCAATCGAACAAAAAATAATTTAAAAAATATGGTACTATGTGTTGCAAAGTACCTTTATTTTTACATATATTTGCATTACCAATAACAGTGTTATTAAAAGTAGTTTTCTAAAAAAAGTTCTATACATTTTGTAACGATTTAAAAAGAGCAGCGTCTTAAGGTCAGAAAACAGATAAAAAACAAGAAAACAAGAAAGCCATGAAAACAGAAAAAGCCATGAAAACAAAAAACACCCGGAGGGCATCAGCCACCCTCCGGGGAAACAATGTTCAGAAAGCAGTTTTAAGAACCATTGCTGTAATTATCAGTTTTGTACTGATTAGTTACACGGTGAGCGCACAGGAATTCTGGAAGAAGCTTTTAACCAACAGCAGTTTCAATGAAATAGCCATTGCTATGACAAGAACAAACACCGAAACAGCTTCTTCTGCTATTTCAAACGAAATGAATTCTGCCCGTTTTTATTTTGAAGACGCAACCGAGCCGGCAATGGAACTGGAGAGCTGGATGACAAACGAAAACACATTCAGCGTGTTCAGTTTAAATTTTGAAAATGAAGTCGAAATTCCGCTTGCCCTTGAAAACTGGATGCTGGAAGCCAGCACTTTTGAAAATAACAGTTTGCAGGAAGAAAACCTTGAGCTGGAAAGCTGGATGACTTCAGCAGAAGTGTGGGGCGTTTAATGTCGCGAAATCACGTAACGGAATGAAAGAATGATTACGAATTAATTGGAGAGAACAATATGAAACTGGAAAATACAAAAGCACAAATGAGGAAAGGAGTACTGGAATACTGCATCCTCCTCGTACTGGATGGCAAACCGCTTTATGCCAGCGACATCATCCAGTCGCTTAAAGAGGCTAAAATGATTGTGGTGGAAGGAACTCTGTACCCGTTGCTTACACGGCTCAAAAATGCCGGATTGCTCGCTTACCGCTGGGAAGAATCGACCCAGGGGCCACCACGTAAATATTATGAACTGACAGATACCGGACGGAAATTTTTGACCGAACTTGAAGGCTCATGGTCGGAACTGGTAAGTGCAGTAGCCAAAATTAAATCAAACAAAGCCTAACCGTAATAAACATTCAATTGAAAAAATTAATGAGATGAAAAAAACATTCACAATTAATATTAGCGGCACAGTTTTTCACATTGAAGAAGATGCCTACGAAGTGCTTCAGAAATACCTGGTGAACCTGAAAAAGCATTTTGGCACCGATGAAGAAGGAAAAGAAATACTGGCAGATATTGAAGCAAGAATTGCCGAAATATTTACTGAAAAAACAACCGATGAAAAGAAGGTAGTTACCATCGACCGGGTAACCGGGGTAATAGAAACAATGGGAACGCCGGAAGATTTTGCAGAAGAAGAAGGCGAAGCAGAAGAAGAAGAAGAAATTTATACCGGCGAAACAAAACGCAAAAGAAGGTTGTACCGCGATCCTGATCGTCGCGTTTTTGGCGGAGTTTGCGGCGGACTGGGTGCTTATTTTAACATGGACCCGGTTATTTTGCGAATCATATTTGTGGTACTCTTTTTTGCCACTACCGGCGCTGCATTACTGGCTTACTTTATTTTATGGATTGCCGTTCCGAAAGCCAAAACCACAGCGCAACGCCTCGAAATGCGCGGCCAGGAAGCCACGGTGAAAAACATTGAAAAATCGATTCGTGAAGAGGTTGACGAGGTTAAAGAAAGCTACCGGAAATTCAAAAAATCGGACACTTACGCGAAGGGGAAAAAATCAATGGAAGGCGCCGGTGAAGTAACCTACAACGTTTTTAAACTGATTCTGAAAATTGCTGTGGTTATTATTGGGGTACTGCTTATTATATCCGGATTTTTCGGATTGCTCGGAATGATATCCTCGATGGTGATAGGCCATTCATTTGTTCAGGGCTGGCCCATGATTTGGGGCCCCGAAATTCATTTCCCCGATTTCTTCAACTACTTTGTTGAACCCGGAACTGTTACCTTCGGATTGATTGCAGTGGGCCTTTTGGCCGGAATCCCGCTGCTTGCGCTGGTCTACATCGGAACAAAACTGGTTTTCCGGTATAAATCGAATAATACAGCCATCGGCTTGTCCCTGGTTGGAGTTTGGCTAATTGCACTCATTTCACTTGTAATTGTTTCAGCCAGCCAGGTTGGAAACTTTAAAGCCGAAGCCTCAACGGTAGTAACCAATACCGTGACCTGCGACACCTGCCAGACCTTAACCCTTGAAATGGACGAAGATAAATATGCAGATTACGCTGAGCTCGACTGGAACCTGAAGAATTTTAAGGCTGTATCAGTAAATGGCGAAGAAGTTTTACTGGGGAAACCACGCCTGGATGTTGAAAAGTCGGGAAGCGATAATTTTGCGATTACCATCAAAAAATATTCAAGGGGCCGCAACCGCAACGAGGCACGCGATTTTACCACTGAAATTATATATAACTACGAGGTACAGGATTCAACCATGCTGTTCGATCCGTGGTTTTACCTGGAACAAGACAGCAAGTGGCGCGACCAGGAAGTGCTGATTACACTGAAAGTACCCGAAGGAAAAGCCATCTATCTGTCGGATGAAATGATTGATATTATTTACGACATTGAAAATGTATCGAATACCTGGGACGGCGATATGGTAGGAAAAACCTGGGAAATGAAACCCGAAGGACTGACGTTAAAAACCCCGGAAGGAGCTGAAACTGAAATTCAGCAAGAAATTGAACAGGAACAATAAACAAAATAAATTAACCGTGAAATCGTGCCGGCTATTTTAGGTACGATTTCTTTTAAATTCATTCGATGCCATGAATACAATTGCAAAAATTTTTTTCATTATCGGGTTTCTGCTCGCTACCCTGCTGTTGTCTGCCCAAAGTAAATCTGATAGAATCTACGACACATTTGCAGGCAAACCCGGTATCACCAATTTCTCTTTCACAAAAAATATGATTGATGCCATCGACATCGATTTGGGTGACGATGGGAACGAACGAAACGTAACCGGAGATTTGAAAGAAATCCGATTCCTGTCATACAATCCTGAAAAAGGGCGGCTTTCAGGTCAGGAGTTCACTGAAAAAACCATTTCGATGCTTCCACGCGCATATAAAAAGTATGAAGACGAGGACGAAAATTCAGATACTGAAATCCTGCTGCTGGGCAGTAAAAAGAAATACAAAGAATGTCACCTTTTTGTAAAAAATGGAAATGGAAAAGGAAACCAGTTTATTGTTTCATTTTACGGTGATTTTAAAGTAGATGACCTCGAAGGACTGAAAAAAGCCGGAAAGGATTTTTCAGAATAACAATTTTCAACCTGTCAAAAAACATATAAATCCGGGGCAAAAAAGCTGCCGGATTTTTTATTTTTCTATTTGGTTCCGCAGAGTGCCGGCTGCTTTTGTAATTTATTTCAAATTTAAAACCCACGCTACAAAATTTCAGATTATATCAAAAAAATTGATTCCTATTCCTTGCTGCTTCTTCCTGAAAATGCCAGAACAAACTTTTTAGGCAAATGGTGGTTATATTGGTTAGTAATTTGAAATACAACTGAGATATGAATAAAAATATAAGTTTATACAAAACACCGGTGATTCTGTTGTTTTTTGTTCTGGCATCGCTCCAGGCGTTCAGCCAGCAAAATAAAAACCTTACAGTTTACGAAAGCCCCCAACAAATGGTGGCTGCTGCCAAAGAGGTAATTACAGAAATACCGGTAGCAGAATTCAAAACAGTTCTGGATAATGAAAATCCGCTTATTATCGATGTCCGCACATCAGCCGAGCACGAGGCAGGTACAATTCCGGGCGCAATAAATATTCCGCGTGGATTGCTTGAATTCAGAATCGAAAATGAAGAGTTGTGGGATGAAGCAGAAAAATCTGCGCCTGCAAAATCCGATACCTTTTATGTTTATTGTGGTACCGGATCCCGCGGCGCTTTATCGGCCAAAGCATTGATGCAACTGGGCTACAAAAATGTGCAGTCGATTAAGGGAGGTTGGAACGCCTGGCACGAAAAATATCCTGAATTAAGCAGGTGATATTTTACACCAGCTATTCCGATTTCAGCAGTTGCTCCTGGGTTACACTGAATTTGTCGATTTTCCCCGGATTAATTTTTAATGCCTGCATTACCGAGCCGAAATCGCTCACATCCAAATCGTTATTCATCGCATAATCAGCCGGAAGAACGGCAATTCTGAAAACCTGGTCTTCCAGATATGCCGGGTCAAGCGCTCCAAAATCAGCAGAACCATCTAAGAATATTTCCACATCGAAAAATGTGTGATCATAATTGTATTGCAGAATATCACCGTTATCAAAAACAACAGATTGGGGAAGCAGTCGCCAGATGTCTACCGGATCTCCGTTATCATCCTCCGTCTGATCCCACAAAATGTAGACTAATACCACATCGCTTTCAAAAACCTCGATGGTATTTGGGAATTCAAAAAACAGCGAATAATCATTGTCAGATGTAAAATCTCCTTCGATTTCAAAAACGGAACCGAGGAAAGAATCGCCGTCTTCGCCCGGAGGCCCCGTAGGCCCCGGTTCACCAATGCAACTGGTTAAAACGGCCAGTGTAAATACGAATAAAATACCTGTAATTGTTTTCATGACTTTGCTTTTAAAAGTGAGACATCTAATTTTCTGTTAAACAATATTAATGCCAATTAAGGCAGACGCTGTAAAAAATAACTTTAATGAAGGCGCAAGTTTTATAAACAAGTGGTGTCTTATCTCTGATACAAAAAAAACATTATTCATTAAAATTTGAAAATCATTAGGAAATCAGGAAAATTTATCGTTTTGTTTGTTTTAGTAACCGGTTTAGCCATGCTGAATTCGTGTAATAAAAATGATGTTGAGGATGTAGCTATGAAAAATTCATAGTCAGATTGGAGGAACAATAAAATAGTGTTTCTCCAATTTTATTTAACCTTCACTTTGATCTCGTTTTTAAAAGAAATGTTTTAAATTCGATGGTGATAATAACCAAAAAGAAATCAGAAAATTACGAGAAAATTAAGGAACCATGAAAATAGCACCAGAAGTAAAAATCAGCGACAACGGGTTTGTTTTCAACCAGAAAACAGGCGACTCGTTTAGCCTGAATCCCGCAGGGCTTGAGCTGATTAGAATGATTGCGGAAGAAAAGGAACTGGATGAAATAAAGAAAGCATTTCTGATAAAATACGATGTGGACGATTTGAGTTTCGAAAAAGATTTCTACGAATTTTGCACGTTACTGAAGCATCATCAAATTACGGTTCACGGCAATCCGCTGGAATTTAATTAAATTGGAATGAATAAAAAGAATATCACGTTGGCTGTTACCGGATTAAACAATACCGACAACCCTGGACCTGGAGTTCCGGTAATTCGCGGCGTAAAGAAATCGGAAGAATTTGATGTACGTGTAATCGGGCTGGTTTACGAAAACCTGGAACCGGGAATTTACATGGAAGGCTTATGCGATCGCATTTTTCAAATTCCCTACCCTTCTTCGGGTTCCGACGAACTGATTGAGCGCATCGAACACATCCACCAGCAGGAGAAAATCGACGTGCTCATTCCCAATTTCGATGCCGAGCTTTTTTCATTCATGAAAAATGAAGAGCGTTTGCACAAACAGGGAATTCATACCTTTTTGCCCACACTGCAGCAGTTTCAGGAGCGCGAAAAGCACCGGCTGCCCGAGTTTGGCAAAAAATACGGCATTAAAGTTCCGGCCAGTCTCAACCTGGGCAGTTTGGGACAAATTACCGAAATGGAAGACAAATTCGACTATCCGGTGATGGTGAAAGGCCAGTTTTACGATGCCCATCTGGCTGCCAACAAAGAGCAGGTGAAACAGGCTTTCCTGAAAATTTCCTCGAAATGGGGATTGCCGGTTATTGCACAGGAATTTGTTACGGGAACCGAGGTAAACGTGGTGGCTCTGGGCGATGGCAAAGGCAACGCCGTGGCAGCCGTGCCCATGCGAAAACAGTACATCACCGACAAAGGAAAAGCCTG
>CAYUBV010000073.1:0-11450 GCA_964443035.1 uncultured Tangfeifania sp. | reverse complement strand
GATTACCATATGACACCGGAGCAATTTCGCACGGAAGGAAAAAAACTGATTGACTGGATTGCAGATTATTACGAAAACATTGAAGAATTTCCTGTTTTGTCGCAGGCAAAACCGGGAGAAATTAAAAGTTCATTGCCGGATGCACCGCCTCAAAAAGGAGAATCTTTCGATGAGATTGTTCAGGATTTAAACGAAAAAATTATGCCGGGAATTACGCACTGGCAGTCTCCCAATTTTTATGCTTATTTTCCTTCAAATACTTCCTTCCCTTCTATCCTCGGTGATTTGGTATCTTCCGGTCTGGGCGTGCAGGGAATGATTTGGGCCACCAGCCCTGCTGCTACCGAGCTGGAAACCCGGGTGCTCGACTGGCTGGCTGAAATGATGGATATGCCCGAAAAATTTAAGTCTGCCTCTACCGGAGGTGGTGTCATTCAGGATACAGCATCTACTTCTTCACTGACGGCGGTGATTGCTGCCCGCGAGCGTGCTACAAAATTTGAATCGAACAAAACCGGGGTCAGGCAAAAACTGGTGGCGTATGTTTCAACTCAAACGCACACTTCGCTTGAAAAAGCCATAAAAATGGCAGGGATTGGCGCGGAAAGCCTGCGTGCAATTCAGGTAAATGATAAATTTGCCATGCAACCTGAATTGCTTGAAAAACAAATTCAGCAAGATAAAAAAGATGGTTTTCAACCCTTTTTTGTGTGTGCAACAATTGGTACAACCTCTTCCAACGCCATGGATCCGGTGCTTGAAATTGGCGAAATATGCCGGCGCGAAAACTGCTGGCTGCATGTTGATGCTGCCATGGCAGGCACTGCAATGATTTGTCCTGAATTCAGGCACCTGAAAGACGGGGTTGAACTGGCCGACAGTTACTGTTTCAATCCGCATAAATGGATGTTTACCAATTTTGATTGCGATGTGTTCTGGATTGCCGACCGAAACGAATTGATCAACACATTTTCAATTTTGCCGGAATATTTAAAAAATAAAGCCACCGAATCGGGCGCTGTATTTGATTACCGCGACTGGCATGTGCAACTCGGACGTCGTTTTCGCTCACTCAAACTGTGGTTTGTAATCCGCCATTACGGAGTTGAGGGATTGCAGCACCATATCAGAAAGCATGTTGAAATCTCTCAAAAATTTGCGTCATGGGTTCACGATTCGGCAGACTTTGAACTGATTGTGGAACCGCCACTGAATCTCGTTTGTTTCAGGCATAAAGCCGGCGATGAGTTTAACCTCGAACTCATGAATACAATAAACGAACAGGGCAAAATTTATTTTACCCATACCAAATTGAATGACCGGATTGTTTTGAGAATGAGCATCGGGCAAACAAATACTGAGGAAAAACATGTAAATGCGGCATGGAAATTAATTTGCGAAACTGCTGAAAAGCTACAATCGCCCCGGTAGTACTTCAGGTTATACTTTCATCCACTGTTTAGTTTAGGGAAAGTTATGAACAACGGTGAAACTAATTTGCTGAAGAAAATTACAGAAGTAAAAATCCTTCTGCATTCCGCTTATAATAGCAGTTAGGATATTAACCGGTGGAATTTTGTTGTTTCAGATATCTTGCGCTCAGTTTTCTGTATATTTTTTAACGGCAAATTGAATTTTGATTTTAAGTAATTTGCTGATAGGGTTTTAAGTATTTTTACCCTCCTCTTTCCAAAAATATGGGTTTTTCATATTTTCTCGTTTAAATATTTGTTTTGTCGGAAGGTATAAACTACATTTCGCTCCATAAGCAGAGTTTAATGCTTTGAATATTTGTGATTTTATTCAAAAACAATCTTTGGTATGGAATTTGAAAAGTCCATCATTAAAGGCCCAATCAATGAAATGTTACTATTCATCTTCACGGTTGGTAAAACATATAAATTCAAAACTCCTCTCGGTAGAGGCACAAAACCCGATAATCCAAAGTTTTTTAATGTTGAATTCAAAAGTTAATGACTATGTTTCATGATCAATCAGAAAAGTATTTAGAAAAACAACCGCCATTTCAGGCCATTGATTTAGGATATTACCAGGAGGCTGTTGGTTTTAATAAGGTTGAAAGATTAAGGCAGCTCGCAGCTCCTTTGGAGAATAAAATCTGGGCGCATGTAAATTCTACTTACGAAGGTGGGGGAGTAGCTGAGATGCTGAAAAGCCTGGTGCCGCTGGCAAAAGGTCTTGGGGTTAATGCGCAGTGGCATTGCATGGAGGCACATACCGAAGATTTCTTTTTTGTCACCAAAAAATTCCACGATTTAATTCAGGGCGTCGAACAGCCGTTTAATGCCGAGGAATTACACGGTGTTTATATTGAAAATGCCGTAAAAAATTTCGAAAACTACTATGTAAAGGCCGATCTCACAATTGTGCACGATCCGCAACCGTGTGCTACGTCGGTGTTTGGGAATTACGAAGGCCCGAAACTATGGCGTTGCCATATCGATACCACTTCGGCCAATAAATTGATTTGGAATTTCTTCCTGCCGTTTATCAATCATTACGACGGAGCAATTTTTACCGACAAAAAGTTTGTGAAGCAGGGAGTAAAAAAGCCTGTTTATGCAATTTCGCCATCAATTGATCCGCTTAGCAGAAAAAATAAGCAGCTCACTGAGAACGAAGCACGAAGAATTCTGGACCCGCTTTTCAATAAACACAACATCGATGGCGACCGGCCAATCGTGCTTGCAGTGTCGCGTTACGACATTCATAAGAATCAGTCGACCATCATAAAAGCATTTAAAGAAATCAAGAAAGACAAGGAGATGCAGAAGAAAAAGCCCATCCTTATAATGGTGGGAAATACCGCTACCGACGACCCTGACGGGCTGGCAATGTACGGCCAGATAATGGAAGAGCGCGAAAACGACATGGATATTTTTCTGCTGATGAACATTGAAAACAACGATGAAAATATCGGTGCATTAATGCGACTGGCCAATCAGTTTGTACATGTTTCCACAAAAGAAGGATTTGGATTGGTGGTAACCGAAGCGCTCTGGCAGGGAACACCCGTTATTGGCAGTAACGTGGGAGGAATTTCGCAACAGGTTATCGAAAATGAAACCGGTTTTTTGGTGGAACCATTCGATATCAATCAGATTAAAAGTAAAATGAAATACCTGCTGCTTTATCCTGAAATTGCTGACGAAATTGGCAGGAACGCCATTGAGCATGTTCGCGAAAATTTTCTGCTTCCATCGCTTTTGGAGAAATACCTTTTGCTGATGCGTTATTACCTGGGCATCGATAAAAATACTCCCGCCTTTCAAATAAGTTAGCGGGGATTTTTCAGCAGTAAAATTGATGTCGGACAAAATATTTTTAAGCGTAACTTTTACCCTTAAAAAATAATTCTTATTTTTAGCTTGAAATTCAAAAAGCTAAAAAAATGTTAGATTTAAACCAACTCGAAGTCTGGTTTGTAACCGGAAGCCAGCATCTGTACGGGCCTGAAACCCTGAAGCAGGTAGATAAAGATTCCTCAGCAATCGTAAACGGACTAAACGTATCAGGCAAAATGCCGGTGAGCATTGTTTTTAAACCGGTGGTAAAAACTCCCGATGAAATTCTGGATATTTGCGTTCAGGCCAGCGCCGATAAAAAATGCATTGGCGTAATTACCTGGATGCACACTTTTTCGCCTGCAAAAATGTGGATTGCCGGGCTGAAAGCGCTGAGCAAACCTTACATGCATTTGCACACCCAGTTTAACCGCGATTTGCCCTGGAGCGAAATCGATATGGATTACATGAACCTGCACCAGAGTGCACACGGCGACCGCGAATACGGTTTCATCAACACCCGGATGCGGAAAAACCGCAAAGTGGTGGTGGGGCACTGGCAGGATGAAAAAGTAATGGAACAGGTTGCGGTGTGGTGCCGCACAGCCATTGGCTGGACTGACTCGCAGGGCATGAAGATTGCCCGTTTCGGCGATAATATGCGCGAAGTGGCTGTAACCGAAGGCGACAAGGTAGAAGCCCAAATTAAGTTTGGATGGCAAATCGGTGCTTACGGAGTGGGCGATTTGGTGGAATATGTGGATAAAGTTTCAGACGAAGAAGTTGATGTACTTTACAAAGAGTATGAAGCCTTTTACGAAGTGGCTGAAAACTGCAAACCCGGTGGCGAATACCACGAAAATGTGCGGGTGCAGGCACGCTATGAAATTGCATTGAAACGTTTTTTGGAAGATGGCAACTTCAAAGCTTTTACTACCAATTTTGAAAACCTCACCGGACTGGATCAGTTGCCGGGACTGGCTTCCCAGCGTTTGATGGCGCAGGGTTATGGTTTTGGTGCCGAAGGCGACTGGAAACAGGCTGCCATGTTGCGCAT
Organism: uncultured Tangfeifania sp.; assembly: GCA_964443035.1. GTDB lineage: Bacteria > Bacteroidota > Bacteroidia > Bacteroidales > Prolixibacteraceae > Tangfeifania. Next base: position 7,088 of record CAYUBV010000073.1, on the reverse strand, counting down.
CATCAAAACAATGTCGGCCGGAATGGAAGGCGGCAGTTCGTTTATGGAAGATTACACCTATCATCTCGATCCGGCCAATGAAGCAGTTTTGGGAGCGCACATGCTCGAAATTTGTCCGTCGATTGCTGCTCAAAAGCCACGTCTGGAAGTGCATGCACTCGGAATTGGAGGAAAAGATGCACCGGCTCGCCTGATTTTTGAAAGCGCAACCGGCGATGCCATGAACGTGACTTTAATCGACCTGGGAAATCGTTTCCGGCTCATCGTTAACACACTCGATGTGATTGAACCGTTAGATAAAATGCCGAAACTTCCGGTGGCTTCGGCTTTTTGGAAGACGCATCCCAATCTGGCCGACGGAGCCGCTGCATGGATTTATGCCGGCGGAACGCATCATTCGGCTTACACGTTGGCGCTCACACCGGAATACATTGAAACATTTGCCGAATATGCCGATGTGGAATTTGTGCTTATCGACAAAAATACCAATGTCACTGAATTCAAAAAAGAACTCCGCTGGAACGAAATATATTACATGCTCGCCAACGGATTAAAATAGCAGATTTTGTAACGCAATAAAACCAAAAAATGCCGTCATTGATTTTCAATGGCGGCATTTTTCTTTTCAATTATTGCAACTCCTCAAAATCAATCTCCGGCGGTGTGCCGCTGGCTTCGCGTTCAAAAATTGTATCGATGGGGGTTGTTTGGCTGAAGAACCCGCAATTTTGCAGAAAAAATGATTCATCATCTGAACCTCCTGCATAATCCATGCGGTTTTCTTTCCGGGCCGTGGCATCGGCCGTGAAACGCATTTTGGTAATTTCAGTCCATTCGCCCGAAGTATCGTAAAACCACTGGTTGGTGTAATATCCACGGCGTTGCAGGTTTCCTGTTTCAGTCAGAAAATTTTCGAGAAACGAATGCAACCGTGTTAAATGCGTATCGGTTTTTGGTCTTCTAAAGCTGGCAATCAGTTTCCATTCACTTTCTTCGGGCGGATAAAACCAGGCGGTGTAATCGGTTTCGTCGTTTCCGGTGGGAGTGGCATGTAAAAGAAAACGGTAAGTATTTCCGGCTTTCCAGTTGTACCGCAGGTAACTTTGGCCGCCGGAACCTTCGTTGCCAAATTCGCCTGTATAAACATCCTCGCCTTTCTTTATCATTTTGATTTTGTATTCTTCCGGAATTTCATCGGGATTGTCAGTTGTGTATGGGCTCCAAACCGAGAACAAAATCCGGCGTTCGGTGTCAGAATTTACCTGCATCCCAAAATATCCCTCGCCAAAACCATTGGCCATAAAAAAGGAACCGGGTACATCGTTGTTTTCCGGCACCCTAATCTCGTTGTAAAACCAGTGAATATCGCCATGACTTTCAGGCAACTGATAGTTCAGGTGAACCGACGGGCCGCGGCGGCCCCAGTAAAAATCGTCTTTTACAAAATACACTTCGCCTGAAACAGCTTCTCCTCCCAGCAAAAATGATTCGATAGCCGGAAAAGCTGCCCCCTCTTTTTCAACTCCTTCCACTTCAATAAAATGGTAACCGGAATTTTCCGTTTCAAAATTTCCAATGTGAATGGTATCGGTTGACTGATTGCCGATTTCTATTATTTGCGATTCTCCGTTAAACGTCACTTTAATTTTTGATGCACCGTTTTCAGTTTTTGCCTTCATTCCAACTGAAAATTCGCCTGTTTGTGAGATTTTGAAATACGTTCTTATTTTTAGTGAATTGTCAGTCCAGTTATGGATACCGTTGTCACCGATAATTTCCCGGTTTTTATCGATATTATTTAAAACCCAACTGTTTCCGCGGGTGGGCACAGCTACTGAATAATTGTAATTTAGGATTTCGCTTTCATTTTTTTTACAGGAAAAAGTTGTAAAAAGAACCAGTGAAATCAGGAATGTCAGAAAATAATTTGTTTTCATTTTTATTTTGTATCGTTAAGTTTTTCGATTTGTTTTTCAAGGTTTTCTTTTTTATAAAACAGCGGGTGACAAAAGTTGAGGAATTTTAAAATTTTAAACGCATTGAATTTTTGAAAGAAACGGGTTTGAAACGATTTAAGCGAAGAGCAGTTTTGGTTTAGATCTGTAATTTCTTCCCAAAAATCATCTTCAATCAAAAAATTGCCAATTGATAACGGAAGCTTCATTAAAAACAATTTGTATCCCTGTTTTTCAATCAAGTAGAGTTGGTCTTTTACATCAAAAAAATCTTTCAAATCGCCAAACGCTTCAAAGTTATAGGTTTGTGTGAGATCTTCTTTTCCTTCCATCCACTTCCGAAGAATGGGGCCGGTGCCAAACGGCACGCGATCCGAAAGTCGTGCCGACGGAAAAACTTTTGTGGATTTAATTTCTCCCACAGTTCCAAGCTGTGCAAGGTTTTGCAGGAAGTAAAAATCTTCGCCGGCCTGCCGGCGGTTCATGCCGCCACGTTTTACGTATGCTTCGGCGGTTACCGCAAAAGCCGAACCTACTGTAAACATGGGGTAGGGGTAGCCGCAAAATGCCAGGGCATTTTTATAGTAATACATGTATTTTTCGTAGAGGAGGATACCTTGTAAATGCTTTTCAGGAAGTCCCTCTTTCTGATGGCTGAAATCAATAGTAGCGCCCGGATTTTTCGGATGATTTTTGAAATACTTCTCAATTTCAATAAAATAATTTTCCTGAACCAGTGTGTCGGCATCCAGCGAAACGATAATTCCACCGGGTTTATCCAGCAGGTTAAAGCGACGGACTGCTTCGTCCATGCCTTTTTTTCGTGCCAGCCCCGCGCCGGCCCATTTTTTTCGCAAATCAACCGGGCCTGCTGCAAAAAAGGTAATACCATTTTCCCGGTTTTCCGCAATCCATTGCTCAACTGTTATTTTCGTTTTCCGGTTAAATTTTTTTATTTCTTCCGCTGCCGCTTCCGATTGATTGATCAAAACAATCACCTCCACTTCCAGCTCCGGCAAATTGCATGCTTTCAGCGATTCGAGTGTTTGTAAAATGTCCGGTTCGCGATAGCACGGAATAACTACACTGATTTTCAGAGCAGGAGAAGGGGAGGCATAAATCAGTGGTTCTACTTTGTTTTTGTCAAGATACCGGCTGGCAAACATATTTTCTGACATTTTTGGTTGAAAGCTGCAATTTAAACAAAAAAAATCCGGGAAGTAACCCGGATTTCATTTGAAAATATGTAGTTTTTTTTATTCTTCAGATTTGCCTGTATAGCGTTCGTTCAACGCTTTCAGTACTTCATCGGTAATGTTGTACGAATCTTTGCCCACCAATACCTCGCCACCACTTAAAATGTAATCGTAATTTTTTGTTTTGTTGTATTGTTCGAGGTAACTCATCAGGCTGTCGAGAATTTGCTCGTTGTTTTCAGATTGTATTTCAGACAGTTTTTGAGACAATTCCTGGTCGAGTTGCATAATCTCCTGTTCTTTGCTCATTAAACGGTCACGTTCCTGAACGGCTCTTTGTTCGGTCAGAAATCCTCCACGCTGCAGTTTTTCCTGAAACGCAGCAGCTTCTCTTTCAAACGACTGGCGTTTTGAACCGTATTCAGAATTGTATGCTTCCTGTTTTTTTGTGAATTCATCGTGAAGTTCCTGCGCCAGATCGTAATTCCTAATAACGGAATCAGCTTTTACATAGGCAATTTTAAGCGATCCTGCATCAGAAGTGGCAACTGCCTGTTCCTGCACAGCTTCGATACCCGGAGTATTGATTCCGGTAAAATACAACACGTATAGCACCGCAACTGCAACCAGCGCTACAATCCCTAAAATTGAAGATGTTCCTTTCATTATCTATTTCAGTTTTTTTGATTATTAACCGCGACAAAGATAATTTTTTCGCTTAAATGCAGGAGACGAAACCTGTAAAATTTTTAGCACATTATAAATCAATTGCTTTCAAATAAAACATGTGTTAAATCATACTTCATCACTGATAAACATCATTGAAAAAACAGGGGGGTGTATTGTACTTTTACCCTTAACAAAATGTTTTCAAGAATACTAATACCAGAAATGTTGAACAGACTGATAGCAAACGTATTGCCTTACATGCCCAAAAAACTGGTTTGGGTGTTTTCAAAAAGGTACATTGCCGGAGAATCCATTGATGAAGGATTGCTGGCATCGAAGCTGCTGAATCATAAAAATATTGAAGTTACCATCGATTTGCTTGGCGAATTTATCACCAATCTCAGGGAAGCTGAAGAAAACCGCGATAAGTATTTGGAAATTATAGAGCGCTTTACAAGTGAAGGTGTGAAAGGAAACTTTTCGCTCAAACCCACCATGTTCGGGTTGCTTATCGACAAAGATGTCTGCTACAAATATATTCGCGAAATTGTAGTGCTGGCCGCTGAAAAAAACAGTTTTGTCCGCATCGATATGGAGGACTCGCAGTGTGTTGATATGGAAATCGAAATGTTCAGGAAACTGCAAAACGAATTTCCGAAAAATACCGGGCTGGTAGTGCAGGCCTACCTGCGCCGCACACTGAATGATCTGAAAAAACTCAGCGATCTGAATACTGAAAAAGTTCCGCTGAATTTCAGGCTTTGCAAAGGAATTTACATCGAGCCTGAAAAAATTGCCTACCGGAATTACGATGAGGTGCGGGAACATTTTCTAAAAGATTTGGAATTTATGTTTCAGAATAAAATGTATGCAGGAATTGCTACTCACGATAAATACCTGATTGATCAGTCACTGCAGCTTATCGAAAAATACGGGGTGCCAAAAAACAGGTATGAGTTCCAGATGTTGTACGGTGTTACCCCTGAGTTGCGGCAGTCAGTCATCGACGAAGGCCACCTGATGCGGGTTTATGTTCCGTTTGGGGTTCACTGGTTTAATTACTCCACACGCCGCCTGAAGGAAAATCCGAAAATTGCACATCACATTATAAAAGCACTTTTTATAAGAGGTTAAAAAAAAAGAAGGATGGTCGTTTGGCCATCCTTCTTTTTTACAATTTCTTGTAAATCAGTTCGTCTAACGGACGCTTCGGAACATGATGCACATCTTCCTTATCGCGCCAGTATTTAATTTCGTTTCCGGTGGCTGTGTTGAGCACCACTTTTTCCGAAGGTTTTCCCAGGGCAATAATCCACAGAATTTCAAGCGTGTCGGGCAGTTTTAAAATTTTGGCTACTTTACTTTTATTTACCGTGCCAATAATGCATCCGCCAAACCCGTCTTCCACCGCACCCAGCAAAATGCTTTGGGCAGCAATCCCGTCATCGCAGTGTACATTGTGGGTAAGCGATTTATCGTGCAGAATTGCCAGGTACGCTACCGGTCGTTCACCTTCAGCCGGGCCGTCCCATTCTTTTAAGTAACCTGCCCAGCCGAGGTGCGGAAATATCAGTTTGTTGATGTTTTCATCGGTGCTAAACGCAAATTTTAAAGGCTGCAGGTTGCGGGCACTTGGCGAAAAACGGGCAAGTTCAATCCATTTCTCAATGGCTGAAGGTTCTATTTTAATCGAAGAATCGAACTTCCGGTAACTGCGGTTCTTTTTTATTAAATCGCGTATCATTTTTGTGTTTTTTTGTGATTTTCCCCGAAAGTTACAAAAGGATTTTTGAATTTGCGAAATAACCCTTATTTTTAAAAACAAAAAAGGATAAGGGAAAAGTTACCATGAATAAAAAAAGAAGTATTGCTGACCAAACTTAACCACTATGAAACGGTAACTGTCCTTATCCTTTTTCTTTAAACGCTCCAACTGTTTTTCTATTGTTATTGGTTCGAATTTAATGGATAATTTCCCAGCTATTTTTTTAGATTTGTAGAACAGAACAGAACGGTTAGTGTTCTGCATTTAAACGTGAATATGACCAGTAACCCATTTGAAATTGACGATAATTCCAATGTGCTGAAATTTCAGCAGTTGGTAGATTCAATAATCGATGCAATCAGTCGCAACCAGTTGAAAGAGGGGGACATGCTCCCGTCGGTCAACCAGTTGATGAAAGAATCCAACCTTTCGCGCGATACGGTTTTTAAGGCTTATGCCGAATTAAAAAGGCGGGGAGTAGTTGAATCGGTTCCGAACCGCGGCTATTTTGTCACCCAAAAAATTACAAAGGTTTTTCTTTTTCTCGACACTTTTAAAGCCTACAAAGAGGTTTTGTATGGTGCTTTTCTGGAAAATCTCCCCAAAAACATCAGTGTCGATTTACATTTTCACCATTACAACATTGACGTGTTTGAAAAAATTATCCAGGAAAGTCTCGGTAGATACACCAAGTACATTATCATGAATTTCGATCATGAGAGGGTACCTGAAATTGTGGATAAAATTCCGGATGAGCAGTTGCTGATTATCGACTGGAAAATTCACGCCAAAGAAAATCAGTCGGCGGTTTACCAGAATTTTGGAACGCCGGTTTATAAATGCCTTGAAAAAAATCTCGAAAGCATTCGGAAATACAACCATTTTACCTTTTTTTATCCTTTTTTCACGTATCACCCAAAAACGGCCATCGATTATTTCAGGAAGTTTTGCAACGACTACCAGATAAAACATTCCGTAATTTTTGAAGCCGATAAATTTAAAGTCCAAAAAGGCGGACTGTATTTGCTGGTCAGCGATCGTACTTTGGCATGGTTTCTCGATCAATGTGCGGAGCAGGGATTTGAACCGGGCCGCGAAGCTGGCGTGATTTCCTACAACGAAACCCCGATGAAAAAGTACGTAAAAAACGGAATTTCGGTCATCTCAACCGATTTTGAGCTGATGGGGCAAAAAGCGGCCGAGTTTGTTACATCCAATGAACCGGTTCAGTTTGAGGTACCGACTACGCTGAAATTAAGGTCGTCACTTTGAAGACATCCAAGGAACCGTTCTCTTTCGAAAGAACGGTTCCCTAAGAGAACATGTTTTACAACATTTTTTTGTATTTTGAAACGAACTTTTTTACAGTTATTTTTGATAGCATACCAGAACAGAACAGTTCAATAAGAGAGTTAAATGTAAAGCTTTAATAATTATGTATTTACTTGGATTCGATATCGGCAGTTCATCCGTGAAAGTTTCATTGGTGAATGGTGAAAACGG
>CAYUBV010000072.1:0-11534 GCA_964443035.1 uncultured Tangfeifania sp. | reverse complement strand
CTGCTCCCGCTACAAAAAAGCCGGTTTTTAACCGGCTTTTTTTTATGCTTTCTCCTCCAATTCCAGGTGCGTTAATTCATCCGTTACTTCAAAATCATACTCCGGGTATTCATACATGGGCATCCGGGGTTCGGTTTCGCCCAGCGAATAGCCGTAAACTCCTTCGTATTCCTGCGTTTCTTCGCCCATATCGTAAAGCTGCCACAAATATTCAGTTACTGATTTCGACTCGATTACAATCACTTTCCCCATATCGTTAATAATCGGGCTGTGGTTGCGTGTGCGGTCGTGGGCAAATTCCAAAATCCGGCGGCCATACCTCGTGATTCCAATGGTGCGGAAAGTGAGGCTTTTCCCTACTCCGGGCAGGTTCATAATGTTGCGGTCGGTGGATAGAAACGGTATGTTGTATTTTTCGCGGATGGAGTCAATTTCATAATTTAGCTGCCCGGCATCCTGAGTAAGCGAATGAAGCATTTTAGTCACCTTTTTTGGCAGTCGCCCCAGGTATTTCTCTTCAATTTCTTCCTGCACCGCGCGTGCGTTAGGTGTAAAATTGGCGCTGTTTTCCCTGAACCCTTTCACGGTAAATGTATAGTAGGTCAGAATTCCGATGTCGTTCAGGATTTTCCGGAGTTTTGCAGTATGTCCGCGCCGTGATGCAGGAGCCGTAAACACGAGTTGGTTGATAACTACCCATCCGGCTTCCAAAAAAAGTTTAACAGCCTGTCGGGCTTCGGGTGTAATTTCCATGGGCGATTCAAAATGGGTTTGAATCACAAATTGCTTCACGCCAATTGCGCTGGCTTTCTTTTTAAAATCTGCCAAAATAGCTGAAAGTTCAGGCGTTATGCGTTGCGGTATATACGCCGGCAGGCGGGTTCCCAGCCTGATTCTCAAAATTTCAGCATATTTTTCGCCTTCCGGTCGCTGCCTGTTTTCTTCCTTCTTGCGCAGCGCCATTTTATATACTTCATCCAGAATGTTTTTCAGGCTTTTATCTGAACTCATCAGGGCATCGCCGCCGGTAATCAGGATATCGCGCAACTGGGCATCGTCTTTAAAATATTCCAGCAACCTGGGCAGCCGCTCGCTCCAGGTTTCATTGGGCTTCAGTTTATTGAGGTTAAAATTGTAGTGCCCGGTCTGAAATTCGTACATCCGCTGGCAGCTTGCACACAAACCGCCGCAAGCCCGGCCAACTGTGTCGGGGACAAAAATGGCCACCTCCGGGTAACGCCGGTGAATGTTGTGATTCGACGGCAATAACCAACCCGCAGCATTCGGCTTTCCCGGTTCTACTATATCTTCTTTTTCCCAGGCATTGATTTTTCCGAATTCTTCAACCAGTTGCCTGCTGTATACAATGTAGCAGCGGATAGCCAAATCGCCGCCAACGGCAAACCCGGGAGTTTGAACATTTAGCAGCGACAAATAGTAGGGATTTACAAAAAAAGGAATGCCTTTTTGTTCGGCGTCATACAAAATGTCCATCGTATCGGGGTCGAGCGAGTAGTCGAGCATTTCATTCAGCAAATCGGGTGAGCGAACAGCAAATTTCAGATGAAAACGGCTTTCATTCCACCACTCCTGCATTTTTGCTTCCTTTTCTTCCTGTGTCCACCCAGGTTCAAATTTGTAGCGGCTGTCTGCAATTTCATTGTTATCGATTTTTTCAATAAGAATTCTGATTATCCTGTCGCGGTTTTGTTTGCGCAGTCCAATAGTTTTGGGTTCAATCCCGGACGGATAACGGTCCATCCATTTTTTCACCAGTCGTCTGGACGGAATCTCGGGTTTCAGTTTTCCGTTGAGCTGACGAAATAAATGAAGCATATCCTGAAAAAATTCAGGCTTCGCTCCGCCAATTCCATGATTTGTAGCCAGCCACATCATTTTAAACGGGTTGGTTACCGCCATTTCGCCATGAATATTTTGGTCGGCATAGGCTTCGCCTGCGTGTTCAATATAATCGAGAATGCGAATGGCAGCAAAATCTTCCCACTTCAGTTTTGTGAAAAGCTCGTGACTGTGCTCTTTCTGGTAATAAAATGCTTCCGCATCAGGGTTATTTTTGAGCATTGGCAGAATCCATTCCTTAATCGATTCCATCGCCTCCTTTTCATCCTCCGAATTGCGCAGAATTTTTTCAAACTCCTGGTTTTCTTCCAGTATGCTTAAAAGTATCCTGCGGGCATGAACATTGATTGCTATTTTATCTAATCGTGTTGCTTTCATTTCTGTAACTTTTCAGATTGATTATCCAATTGTTTTGAAATTAGTAAAAAAAGCCAAAAAGGCAAACATTGCAATGCCCCGGCGCCTGTTTTTAAAATCTTTTAACAGATAAAAAAACGGCATTCATCTGCGTCTGTATGTTTCTTTCGTTAAATCTATTTTGGTTATTTCATGACAGGTAATACAATTCAATTATCTTTGCGCTGATTTTTAGTGATTTGTATATAATCGTCCCTATTCTTTCAAAACACAGAAATAAAAGTTAAAAGAAATGGGGCATTTTTTTTAAGACTGAACAAATTGTAAGGTAGAAATATGGCGCACAAAGCAGGATTTGTAAATATTATCGGGAACCCGAATGTTGGGAAATCGACCATCATGAATGCAATGGTGGGTGAAAAAATATCCATTATCACAAAAAAAATGCAGACTACCCGTCACCGGATAAAAGGAATTGTGAACGGCGAAGATTTCCAGGTGGTTTATTCCGATACCCCCGGAATTTTGAAACCCGGTTATAAACTGCAGGAAACCATGATGAAATTTGTGGACATGGCACTTACCGATGCTGACGTAATTTTGTTTGTGACCGATGTGGTTGAAAAACCGGATAAAAACCCGGAATACATCGAGCGCATCCGCAAATCGAACATGCCTGTGATTGTGCTGATCAACAAAATTGATTTGTCGGATCAGAAAGAGGTAACCCGGTTATTCGATTACTGGAACGAAGTGTTTCCGGGAGCTGATGTTTACCCGGTTTCAGCTAAGGAAAAATTTAACATCGAATCCATTTTCGATCGTATTCTCGAGCTGCTCCCCGAGAGTCCGCCGTTTTTTGAAAAAGACCAGCTTACCGACCGCAGCGAACGTTTTTTCATGCAGGAAATAATACGTGAAAAAATTTTGCTGACCTATGAAAAAGAGGTTCCTTATTCAGTGGAAGTGGAAGTGGAAGAGTTTAAAGAGAAGGACAACATCATCGATATCAGGGCCATAATTTATGTTTCGCGCGACAGCCAGAAAGGAATCATTATCGGCAAAGAGGGCAAAATGATTAAACGAGTGGGAACAGAAGCACGGCGGGATGCAGAAGAATTTTTCAGCAAGAAAATATTTTTGCAGTTATTTGTGAAAGTATCAAAAGACTGGCGGAATAAAGACCGGACACTGAAAAATTTCGGGTACGAAGCGTATTAAATAAATAGAAATGAGCAATAAAATATTAGCTATAGTAGGAAGGCCCAATGTGGGGAAATCAACTTTTTTTAACCGGCTTACCGAATCGCGCGAAGCGATTGTGGATGAAGTGTCGGGGGTTACCCGCGACCGGAATTACGGGAAAGCCGAGTGGAACGGAAAAGTATTTTCGGTAATCGATACCGGCGGATACGTAGTCAATTCAGATGATGTTTATGAAGCTGAAATAAACAAACAGGTACACCTGGCCATCGATGAAGCTGATGTAATCCTTTTTTTAGTTGATGTGGAAGCGGGAATTACTGATCTGGACGATGCCATTGCCCAGATTTTGCGCAAAACCCGCAAAAAAATAATAATTGCCGTAAACAAAGTAGACAACAACCAGCGAATTCTGGATGCACAGGAGTTTTACGGACTGGGACTGGGCGAAATATTTTGCATTTCCTCAATGACCGGAAGCGGAACCGGCGATTTGCTCGACCAGGTAATTGAAACTTTCGACTTTACGACTGAATCTGAAGAAGAAGAACACGAAGTGCCTTATCTTTCGGTTGTAGGAAGGCCAAATGTGGGGAAATCGTCTTTTATCAACACATTGCTCGGTGAAGAACGTTACATTGTAACCGATGTGGCCGGAACCACCCGCGATTCCATTCACACGCGCTACAATAAATTTGGTTACGAATTTGAAATTATCGACACCGCCGGGCTGCGAAAAAAAGGCAAAGTTCACGAAGATATCGAATTTTATTCCGTACTCCGCTCGGTGCGCACCATCGAAAAATCGGATGTTTGCATGTTGCTTATAGATGCCACACGCGGCATGGAGGCGCAGGATGTGAATGTTTTCAACCTGATTGTGCGGAATAAAAAAGGAGTGGTAATTCTTGTAAATAAATGGGATGCCGTTGAAAAAGACGGGAATTCAACCCGAAAAGTGGAAGAGCAAATTCGCGAGCGAATTGCCCCGTTTACCGATGTTCCTGTTTTGTTTGTTTCGGCAAAAACCAAACAGCGGGTGCACCGCGCGCTCGAAACAGCCATCGATGTTTACAAAAACCGCAAAAAACGGATAAAAACTTCCGCGCTCAACGATGTGCTGCTGGAAGCCATCGAAAAATATCCGCCACCTTCTGTAAAAGGGAAATTCATCCGGATTAAATATGTCACCCAGTTGCCTTCGGTAACTCCGGCTTTTGCATTGTTTGCAAACCTCCCGCAATACATTAAAGCTCCCTACCGGCGCTACATCGAAAACAAAATACGCGAGAATTTCGATTTTACGGGAGTTCCCATTCAGGTATACTTCAGGCAGAAATAAGAATGTTTTCTAAAGCTCCCTTTCCAGTTCTTCAAGCGAAGTTCCTTTGGTTTCGGGCATGAAAAAGTGTACCCAAATGAGCTGGAGCACCATCATTCCGAGAAACAGGGCAAAAATTTGGTGAGGCTGCCATGCTTCGGCCATCAGCGGAAAAACCAGCGTGAGTGCCGCGGCAAAAAACCAGTGCGTAAAACTTCCGAGCGACTGCCCGAATGCCCGTTGCCGGTTCGGAAAAATTTCGCTGATAAATACCCAAATAACGGCTCCCTGGCTAATTGCATGGGCTGCAATAAAACCAAAAATACATGCAGGAACAATAGCCGGATTTCCTGAAGCAAAAGCCCACGTAGTGAGCCCAAGTGAAACGATGTACCCCGCGGAGCCAATATACAGAAGCGTCCGGCGTCCCAGCCGGTCGATGAGCCACAATCCCACAAACGTGAAAACCAGGTTGGTAACGCCAATGCCTACGGATTGCAGCAAAGCAGCCTGCGCTTCCAGTCCGGTCATTTCAAAAATGCGCGGAGCAAAATAGAGAATGGCATTAATGCCTGAAAGCTGGTTGAAAAAAGCGATAAAAAAGGCAAGAGATATGGGCTTCAGAAGTCTTCGGGTAAAAAACTTTTGATTTTTACTTTTTTGATAGCGGGAGTTTTCGATTTCTTTTACGAGAGAATTTAATTCTTCATCTGAAAAACCGGGATTCACCTTCTTCAAAACTGCCAGGCCTGCTTTACGGTTATTGTTCTGTACAATCAGCCACCGCGGACTTTCAGGCAGCCCGAAACATAAAATGGTAAACAACAGTGCCGGAATTGCTTCCACGCCAAGCATCCAGCGCCAGGCATTTTCACCAATTCCGCCCAATAAGGAGTTGGAAAGGAAGGCCACCAGAATGCCGAAAACAATGTTAAACTGGAACATTCCGGTTAAGCGGCCACGCATTGCCGGAGGTGCAATTTCGGAAATAAACATGGGCGCTGCCACTGTAGAAATTCCCACTCCCAGTCCGCCCATAAACCGAAAAACCATAAACGAATAAACTCCGGGCGCCAGGGCAGAACCAAAAGCCGAGACCAGGTAAAATACCCCAATCCACAGCAATGTTTTTTTGCGGCCGAAAATCTGGGAAGGCCACCCACCGATTAAGGCGCCCAGCACGGTACCCCAAAGCGCCATGCTAATAGCCAGGCCATGCAACGAACTGTTCAATTCCCAAACTGACTGGATTTTTTGTTCCGCGCCGGAAATAACCACCGTGTCGAACCCAAAAAGAAAACCCGCCAGTGAAGCCACCACTGCACTCGAATACAAAAACTTTCTTCCATCCATCGGTCTGATTTTAATTCTGTTTGTTAGAAATCCGAAAATAGTAACCTCCGGCCTCAAAGTAAAAATGCAACAATTTTACCGAAAATTGGAAGATGTAAAAAAGTTTATCGCGGTATTAGCCTTGCTTTTCCATTATTTCATTTAGTTTTTTTCTGGCGTTGCCGAGGCTGTTCGGATTTTTGTAAAAATTTTTCCAGGGATCACTTTTATTGCCGAGGCGCTGAAAAATATTTCCGTAGTGAAAAGTTTGCGAATTCAGATCGCTGTTTCCGGCCTCGTCCCAGTCGAGCGGCGTTGCAACCGGTGCTCCTTTTCGGGCGCGCAGGGCATAAGGAGCTACAGTGGTTTGTCCGTACGAATTTCGCAGGTAATCCAGAAACAGCCGTCCTTTGCGTTTGTTTTTCCGGGTTTCAGTAGTATATTTTTCCGGCTTGCGGTTGGCAAGTAAGTTGGCTGCATCTTTGGCAAATTTGCGCACCTCGTCAAAATCCGATTTCGCATCGAGCGGCACTACCACATGCATTCCTTTCGAACCGGTCGTCATCAGGTAAACATTCATCTCCAGTTCATCAAAAAGTTTTTTGAAATCTTTTGCACATTCACTGACCACTTCAAACTCACCTTTTGGTGGATCGAGGTCGTAAATCATTTTGTCGGGGTGTACAAGATTTTTCTTTTTGCTCAACCAAACATGCGGGGTTATGGTAGCCTGGTTGGCAACGTAGGCCAGTGTTGCCTCCGACTTACAATTCACAAATTCCTGTTTGTCTTTGCTTTCTTTTTTTACCTCTACTTCAATGGTGTCAATCCAACCGGGAAAATAATCCGGTATTTCTTTCTGGTAGAAATCTTTTTCATCGATGCCGTTGGGATAGCGGTGCAGCATCATTGGCCGGTCTTCTAAATGAGGCAGCATGGTTTCTGCTATTTTGCGGTAATATTCCACCAACTCTTTTTTGGTGATTTCCGCATCCGGGAAAATAACTTTATCAGGGTTTGATAATTCTATTTCGTGTCCGTTCACTTTTATGGTGCTCATATTTTAACCCTCCTTTTTAACATTTTTTGCTTTTTTTAAAGACCGGTTATTCCTCTTCCTTCATTTCATCTCGCATTTCATCGATGGTTTTGTCAGACAAAATAGATTTTGGTTCGCTTTTCACCGGGTTTCTTCTTGCATCTGCTTCGTCGTCTTTCATTTTTTTCAGCAGCCATCGTTTGTCGTCTTTATTTTTGCCGGTGTGAATCAACACATAACCGCCTTTTAATTTTTTCCCTTCCAGCCAGACTTCAATCTTTCCGTCGTCAAAGGATTCTTCCATCGACAGGCCGTCGTCTTCCTTCTCTTCCCTGATGTTTCGGTAGGTTCCTCCGTCCCAAACAATAACAGTTCCACCGCCGTATTCATCTTCGGGAATTGTGCCTTCAAAACCGGCATAATCAACCGGATGATCTTCGGTGAGTGTAGCCAGACGTTTTTCCGAAGGATCGGTAGACGGCCCTTTGGGAACGGCCCACGATTTCAGCACTCCGTTCATTTCCAGCCTGAAATCATAATGAAGATTTGTTGCATCGTGTTTTTGAATTACAAACCGTGGTTTACCCGAACCCTTTTTCTTTCCTCCTTTTGGCTCGGTGGTTTTTTTGAAATCGCGCTTTTCTTTGTATTCGCTGAGTTTATTTTTATCGATATCAACAGTCTCTTTTTTGCTCATAATTTTTCCCTCCCAAATTAATTTTCAGAAATAAAAAGCCGGTTTGTTAAAACGCAAATTAAATGCCTGAAAACTCAGGCAATCCTCAAGCGAACTTATAAAATATTGATTAAAAAGTACTTGCCGTTACTTGCCGTGGAGCTTCCGCAAAATAAAAAACTCCGCTTCCTGTTGAAAAACTGAGAATAGATGACCAAATTTTCCACAAACGAAGCAATATCTCTGCAAAAAATTTCATATTTCTGCATTTAAAAAAGTTGAAAGCAAGAAGAAAAAGATGAAAAGGTGAGCAGCACACAACACCCGGAAAACCGGTGATGGCTATGACAAAAGTCTGCTCAACTCTGACAAAATCAGCTTAAAACCAGTCTTTTTTTGTGTGGAACAAATTTTGTTGAATAAACATTATCTTTGTAATTTAATATAAATAAGTAAATATGATAGGGCGTTTTTTTCATACTCCGGGAACCAAAAAGTTCCACATTAATCCGCGGTTTTACGATCCGGACAAGGAGGAACGTGATGAGCGGGAAAGAAGGATAAAGGAAGAGTTGGGTATTTTCGATATAAAAAAGGACGATGGAAAACCCTTCAAACCAAATGTTAAAGGACAATTCCGCAGGGCACAGGGCGGCCATTCCAAAACTACGGAAAAAGCCCGCAGGGCATCCAACACACGGTTAATCATCCTGA
Source organism: uncultured Tangfeifania sp. (assembly GCA_964443035.1). Taxonomy (GTDB): domain Bacteria; phylum Bacteroidota; class Bacteroidia; order Bacteroidales; family Prolixibacteraceae; genus Tangfeifania. The sequence continues at coordinate 3,032 of CAYUBV010000072.1, read as the reverse complement.
TAATGATTTTAGGGCTAATTTCTTATTTATTCTTTTATTCTGATTTCTTTGCTTAGTGAGTGATATAATCCAGTTATTACCCGATGCAGTAGCCAACCAGATTGCCGCCGGAGAAGTAATTCAGCGGCCAGCTTCAGTTGTGAAAGAGTTGGTTGAGAATGCGCTCGATTCAGGCGCCGGTGAAATTACCATCCATATAAAAGATGCCGGTAAAACCCTGATTAAAATTACCGATAACGGTTGCGGCATGTCGCCTACCGATGCACGAATGGCCTTTGAACGCCACGCCACTTCAAAAATACTTTCAGCCAACGATCTGTTTTGTATCCGCACCATGGGTTTCCGTGGTGAAGCGCTGGCATCGATTGCCGCCATTGCCGATGTTGAGTTGCGCACAAAACGGGTGGAAGATGAAGTGGGAACGCTTCTGCACATTATTGGTTCGGAAGTAAAAAAGCAGGAACCTGTTGCGTGCAACAACGGAACTACCCTCGAAATAAAGAACCTGTTTTTCAATGTTCCGGCACGCCGGAAATTCCTGAAAGGCAATACCACTGAGCTCAAGCATATTATCAATGAAATTCAGCGGATAGCAATTCCGAACCCTGAGATTCAGTTTTCATTTTTTCACAATTATTCGCCGCTTTACGACCTGGGAAAAACCAATTACCGCAAACGGATTGTGGATATTTTCGGAAAAAGCATCAACCAGAGTCTGGTGCGCGTGGAAGAGGAAACCAGCCTTGTGAAAATTACAGGCTATGTGGGGCAGCCAAAATTTGCCCGCAAAACTATGGGAGAACAGTTTTTCTTTGTAAACAAACGATACATGCGGCACCCCTGGTTTCATAAAGCCGTGATGCAGGCCTACGAAAAACTGCTCCCCGCAGATACTTTTCCCTCCTATTTTTTATTTCTCGATCTCGATCCCGCAGGCATCGACATCAACGTTCACCCCACCAAAACAGAAATTAAATTTGAAAACGACCGTGCTATCTGGCAGATCATTCATGCAGCCGTACGCGAATCGCTTGGAAAACACAACGTGGTGCCTTCCATCGATTTTGATCAGAGCGGAAGTATCGACATTCCGGTTCAGGGAAAAGAGTCAGGTGGAAGATCGTTCCCTGAAATAAAAGTGGATCCCGGATACAATCCTTTCGAACAGCAAAAACCGGCTTCGCAGGACAGTTGGGGAAACCGCAATTTTGAAAAAGAGGACACAACAAACTGGGAAGATTTGTATGCCGGGGCAAAAATGAAAAAGGATGATGATCCTGAAATAAATTTTAGCGAAAATATCAGTCAACCTTCACAAAAAAAAGAACGTTACAGCGGAAAGAAAGTCCTTCAGCTTAAACAAAAATATATACTCACCCCGGTAAAATCGGGGTTGATGGTTATTGATCAGAAAAGGGCCCATGAGCGCATTTTGTTCGAAAAATTTATGGAAGTACTAAAATCTGATTCGGTAGCGAGCCAGCAGCAGCTTTTCCCGCAAACCATCGAACTGAATGCTGCCGATGCGGCACTTTTGAAAGATATTTTAAATGATTTACTTTCGCTGGGATTCGATATTCGCGAATTTGGGAAAAACACTTTTGTGGTGAACGGTACACCGGGTGTGCTCGATGTTTCATCACCCGAAATAATTGTGGAGAAATTGCTTGAAGAGTACAAGAATTCGCCGGTTGATGCACGGGCAAAAGCCAAAGAGCAGGTAGCCATTTCGCTGGCAAAAGCTTCGGCGCTCGATTACGGCACCGACCTTGAGCAGGAAGAAATCGATCATTTAATCGACAATCTTTTTGCCTGCTCCACACCTAACTATTCGCCCGAAGGAAAAAAGGTACTGACCATTCAACCGCTGGACGACATCGAAAAAATGTTTAATAAATGACAAGTTGTCGTTATATTGAACTTTTTTAAAATTGGCAGGCCAATTGTGGAAGTGAGTAAAATTTTTAGAAAAAAACGAGCCTGGTAACAATTTGCTGCATTTGTTTGTTTTTCCAGAAAAGGTTACTGAAACGCAGGTGTTACCAATGAAATTTAAAATATAAAAGAATGAATTACCGACCTGATATGAGCAATATTCCACCGGTTGTAAAAAACCTCATTATTTTAAATGTGCTTTTATTGCTGGCAACGTGGGTTTTACAAGCAAGTGGCATCGATTTGGTCAGGTACCTGGGAATGCACTACCCCGGCTCCGACCGGTTTATGCTGCACCAGGTAGTAACCCACATGTTTATGCACGGTGGAATTGCCCACCTTTTTTTCAACATGTTTGCACTGTGGATGTTTGGCCGTGTGCTGGAAAGCGTCTGGGGATCGCGGCGGTTTTTAATTTACTATTTTGTAACCGGTTTGGGGGCGGTTGGCCTGCACATGTTTGTCAACTACCTCGAAATTTCTTCGATGCAAAGTACCATCGAAGCATTCCGGAATACTCCCTCGCCCGAAATACTCGATCAGTTTGTGAGCAAACACCTCGGCAACGCATCGGCGCAGGTACGCGATTTTATCAATACCTGGTACGATGAACCCACCAACACCACATATGCAAACGAAGGACAGCGCCTGATGCAGCGCATCCTCGAAATGAAAATGAATATTCCCACGGTAGGTGCTTCGGGTGCAGTATTTGGGGTGCTTCTGGCGTTTGGTGTGTTGTTCCCCAATACCCGGCTGATGTTATTATTTCCGCCTATCCCGATAAAAGCAAAATACTTTGTGATTGGTTACGGTGTACTCGAGCTTTACCTCGGCTTTTCGCAGCCCGGCAGCAACGTGGCACACTTTGCCCACCTCGGGGGAATGTTATTCGGATACATTCTGATAAAATACTGGAACAAAACTTCCAATCGTTTTTATTAACCGTATTTTCATATGATTAAAATTGTTTATTTATAAGGCATCATATGGAACTCGCATGAAATTATTTCGGGAAAATTGATTAAAGTTTGAAATTTGGGATTTGTAGAAAATGGATATTGCAGAAGACATAAAACGTACATTTAAAGAAGGCT
>CAYUBV010000071.1:0-11573 GCA_964443035.1 uncultured Tangfeifania sp. | reverse complement strand
TTACTTTTCGTACGCTTTCACTTCCACCTCGCCTCTTGCCACACGGAGTGCGTTCATAGCAAGGGCTTCCAGTTCATCTTCGCCGGGATAGATAAAAACAGGTGCAATAAAACCCGCTTTTTTTTCAATATATTTTCCTAGTTCCCCGTTGTAAGCCAGTCCGCCGGTGAGAAGAATAGCATCCACTTTTCCTTCGAACACAACCGCCATTTCGCCAATCAGTTTTGCAACCTGGTAAAACAGCGCTTCCTGAATTTGCTGTGCCTTTTTATTGCCCGACTCAGCCAACTCCTGTACCTCTTTGGCACTGTTGGTCCCAAGATACCCGACAAATCCTCCTTCGCCAACCACCATCCGGCGAATCTGGTCTTCGGAATATTTACCACTGAAACAGGCCGAAATCAACTGACCCACGGGCAATGTGCCGGCGCGCTCGGGGCTAAACGGACCTTCGCCGTCGAAGGCATTGTTCACATCTGCTACCCTCCCTTTTTTATGCGCCCCCACTGAAATTCCGCCTCCAAGGTGCGCCACAATCAAATTCAGCGATTCATATTTTTTCCCGGTTTTGCGGGCATGAAGCCGGGCGGTTGCTTTCTGGTTCAGTGCATGAAAAACGGAAAGCCGTTCAAACTCCGGATGGCCGGCAATCCGGGCCACATCATCCATTTCGTCGGTAACCACCGGGTCGGCAATAAACGCCTGTGCCTTAGGAATTTGAAGGGCAATATAATCAGCCAGCAGCGGACCGAGGTTACTGGCATGCTGCCCGAGAATTCCTTCGCGGGCATGTTTAATCATCCGGTTATTCACCCGGTAAACTCCTGATTCCAGGGGATAAGTCAACCCGCCACGACCAATCACAAATTTGAGCGAGTCGATTTCAATGCCTTCCTCCAGCAATGCGTCGATGATGAACCCTTTACGGAAATCAAACTGATCAACCACATTTTTGTAGCGCATCAATTCATCCATTGAATGCCGGATGGTTTTATTCAGCACACATTCCTCATCAAAATAAACTGCAAATTTAGTTGAAGTAGAACCCGGATTTATGGCAAGAATTCGGTGCATCTGCAAATTTTTTAGCTAAGCAATGATGCCACTGCAATGGAATTTAGTTTGGTTTTTTCACTGTCGCCCCTCGATGAAACAATTGCAGGAACTTTTGCCCCTGAAATAACTCCGGCCATTTGTGCTTTACATAACTTGGAGTTGGTTTTGTAGAAAACATTGGCAGCGTCGATATTTGGAAACAGCAAACAATCGGCATCACCGGCCACAGGCGACGTGAATCCTTTAACAGAAGCAGATTCCCTGTTAATGGCAACATCGAGCGCCATTGGCCCATCTACCAGCCCACCTTTTATCTGCCCGTGTTCCGACATTTTTGCGATGGTCGCCCCGTCCATACACGACTGGATGGAAATAATGATTTGCTCGGTTGGTGCAATAACCGCTACTTTTGGATTTTCAATCCCAAGCGCTTTGGCTGTTTGAATGAGGTAGCGTGTCATTGAAATTTTCTTTTCCAAATCGGGATACGGAATGACTCCGGCATCCGAAAAAACCAGCATTTTGTGGTAATTCGGATTGCTCATCAGTGCAACATGGCTCAAAACGCCCTTCGAGGGTACAAGTCCGTATTCCTTTTTCAGCAGCACTTTCATAAACGAATCAGTGGTAACCAGTCCTTTCATTATGAGTTCGGCATTCCCGTCGTGAATCAGTTGAACCGCTTTTTCAGCAGCTTCGCGTTCCGAGGTAACATGAATTATTCTGTAGTTGTTGATATCGATGTTCAGCTTGCTGCATGTTTTCTCAATTTCACCCTTGTCGCCGGTAAGAATAGCAGAAACCAGGCCCATCTGAACTGCCTGATCGAGCGCTTCCAGGGTACTTTCATCCACTCCGTTTACAGTAACCAGCCTTTTTTCAGGTTGTTTTTTTACCTGTTCCAGCAAATCATCGAAATTCTGAATAGTCATAGTTTGTATTTTTGTCCGAAATTAGAACAATCCTCACTTCTATTTGGTAACTTTTCTCAGTTTTATTTATGTTTTTAACCATAGACCAAAAATTTGGGAATTAAAAAAAGAAAAGCAAAAACAGTTTTAACTGCAAATATTTAACCCGATTGATTGTTTAGCTTCCATTTTGCCAGTTCGGTCACTTCGCGGGCAATTACCAGTTCTTCGTTGGCCGGAACAATGGCAACTTTCACTTTTGAGTCATTTTCATGAATAAGCATTTCTTTTCCACCTGCCTTTTCATTGGTTTCAGCAGATAATTTCAACCCTAAAAATTCCATGTCGTCACAAACCACTTTTCGGGCCCCGGAACTGTTTTCGCCAACTCCGCCCGTAAATACTACCACATCGGGCCCGCCCAAAGCAGCGGCATAAGCGCCAATGTATTTTTTTACCCGGTAATGATACACGTCGAGTGCAGTTTGGGCTTTTTTATTGCCGTTTGCTGCTGCCTCTTCAACCGCCCGGTAATCGGACGACACGCCGGATAAACCGAGCAACCCACCTTCTTTATTTATCAGTTGCTGAATAGCTGCAGACGACAAATTAAAATTTCCCTGAAGATTCAAAATCAACCCGGCATCGATATCACCACTCCGGGTTCCCATCAGTAATCCTTCAACCGGCGTAAAACCCATGGAGGTATCTACAGATTTTCCGTTTTTTACAGCAGCCAGCGAAGCCCCATTTCCAAGATGGCACGAAATCACTTTACTTTTTGAATAATCGAGTCCGGCCATTTCACACGCTTTTCGCGAGGCATATTTGTGCGAGGTGCCGTGAAAACCATATTTGCGAATCCGGTGTTTTTCATACCATTCCAACGGCAACCCATAAAGAAAAGCCTTTTCAGGCAGTGTTGTATGAAAAGCTGTATCGAAAACCCCGGCCTGCAAAACATCCGGAACCGATTGGTTAATGGCTTTTATTCCTTCAATATTTGGCGGATAATGCAATGGCGCCAGTGAAACTGATGCCTCCATTTTTTGGAGCAGCGGTCCGGTAATTTCAACACAACCGGTTTGTTCTTCACCGCCGTGAATAAGCCGGTGCCCAACTGCATCGATATCATCCAGTGCATTTAGACAATTGTTTTCCGGATCAACCAATTCTCCGAGTATTTCGTCGAGGTTTTTTTGATACGAAAACCCTTCCCATGATTTTTCTTTCTTCCGGTCCCCCGATTCAAAAAGAAAACCGGTGCCTCCCCTGCTGTCTTTTTCTACCTTGCCCTGGGCCATTAAATTCTCTTCAGGCATTCTGAACAATTGAAATTTGATGGAAGAACTGCCGCAATTGATGATTAAAATATTCATAAGTTATACTTTTTCTGATTTTCGAATTTTGAAAAAGAAACGGGTTAAGCGCCATAAGTTAATAAAAAGTATATAAAATCGGGCAATTGAAGCCAGGTTTTAAAAAATCCTAACAGGTGTTATACAATATATTAAATTCGTTTCAAAATCGCATTTTTTTCCTTTATTTTAAAATCTTGTTTTTAATAAATTGATTCAATAAACTTAATAACGTGATCTGCGTTCATTTACCATACGATTTCAATTGTAAAAACTTCGAATATTCTTGCGAAGCAATTATAGCGGCGAACAATTATAACCGGTTTTCAACGAGTCAAAAACGTTCATCGGGAGTGTTTACGTTTTAATTTTTTCGCAGAAAACGAGAGAAATAAAAATTACAATTCATTCATCATTTAAATTCTAAGCTATGGTAAATAAAATAACCAGTCTTGCTGATTATTTTCAAAAGTACAAGGAAAGTGTAGACGATCCGGAAGGTTTTTGGGCAGAAATTGCTGAAAACTACTCCTGGCGTAAAAAATGGGACAAAGTTCTTGACTGGAAATTTGAAGGCGAAGGAGCGCCCGATGTAAACTGGTTCGTCAACGGTAAACTGAACATTACCGAGAACATCTTCGAGCGCAACATGGAAACCCGAAAAGACCAGGTGGCAATCATCTGGGAACCAAACGACCCGAAAGAGCCGGAAATAAAACTGACCTACGGCGAACTTTTTGAAAAAGTAAAAACATTTGCCAACGGCATGAAAAAGATGGGCGTTAAAAAAGGCGACCGTGTTGCAATTTATCTGCCAATGGTTCCCGAGCTGGCAGTTGCCATGCTGGCCTGTGCGCGAATCGGTGCCATCCATTCCATTGTTTTTGCCGGATTCTCTGCCACGGCACTGGCCGACAGGATCAATGACGCAGAAGCAAAAGTTGTGATTACTTCCGACGGCGGATTCCGGGGTACAAAATCAATCCCGCTGAAAGCCATTGTTGACGATGCGTTGGAAAACTGCCCAACGATTGAACATGCCATCATTCTGAAAAGAACAGAGGAAGATATCAACTTTGTAGATGATCGTGATATTTGGTGGGATGATGTGATTAAAGATGTAGATGCCGAAAATTCAGCCGAAGAAATGGATTCGGAAGACATCCTGTTTATTCTGTACACATCAGGCTCAACCGGAAAACCAAAAGGTGTGGTTCACAGCACCGCGGGTTACATGATTTTTGCCGAATATACTTTCAAAAATGTTTTCCAGTACACCGACGGAGATATCTACTGGTGTACTGCCGATATTGGCTGGGTAACCGGTCATTCCTACATTGTTTACGGACCGCTGCTTGCCGGCGCCACCTCAATTATGTTCGAAGGTGTTCCCACCTGGCCCGATGCAGGCCGTTTCTGGGATGTTGTTGACAAATACAAAGTTAATCAGTTCTACACAGCCCCGACAGCTATTCGCGCACTGGTTGCCCAGGGCGATGAATGGGTTGCCAAACACGATTTAAGTTCGCTTAAAGTGCTCGGAACCGTGGGTGAACCAATCAACGAAGAAGCCTGGCGCTGGTACCACGACCTGGTAGGAAAAGGGAAATGCCCGATTGTGGACACCTGGTGGCAGACTGAAACCGGTGGAATTATGATTTCGCCGCTGGCGGGATTAACTCCCACTAAACCGTCATTTGCTACTCTTCCGCTTCCGGGAGTGCAACCTATTCTTGTTGATCCGGAAGGAAATGAACTGGAAGGCAATGCAATAGAAGGAATTCTGTGTATTAAATTTCCGTGGCCCGGAATGCTTCGTACAACCTACGGCGATCACAAGCGGTGCTACATGACCTACTTCTCGGCTTATAAAGGTTTATACCTTACCGGAGACGGCGCCAAACGTGACGAGGAAGGTTATTACCGCATCATCGGCCGAATCGATGATGTAATCAATGTTTCGGGGCACCGAATCGGTACCGCCGAGGTGGAAGATGCCATCAATCAGCACCCCCAGGTGGTTGAATCTGCTGTTGTAGGGTATCCGCACGAAATAAAAGGCGCAGGAATTTATGCCTACGTCATTTGCGAAGTACTCTCGGACAAAGATCGAAATAAAATCGAAGACGAAATAAGGGCAACGGTAACCAAATTTATCGGCCCGATTGCCAAACCGGATAAAATTCAGATTGTAAGCGGTCTGCCAAAAACACGTTCAGGGAAAATTATGCGCCGCATCCTGCGAAAAATTGGCGAAGGCGATGCAACCAACCTTGGCGATACTTCCACACTGCTCGATCCGGGAGTTGTAGAAGATATAATCAGCGGAGCCAAAGTAGATGTAAAACGCTAATTGATAAACCAACAAAAAGGCACCTTCAGCAAGAGGGTGTCTTTTTTCTTTTTATTCATTCAAAAAAAAACCAAATTATGAATAACCAAAAAGTTATGAACCGGTGGCTTGTTGTCATTGGAGCAATTCTCATTCAACTGGCTCTTGGGGCTATCTATGCATGGTCGGTATTCACACCTAAACTCACAGCAGATGAAGGAATTTACCAGTTCTCGGCAGGCGAGGCAGCGTGGATTTTTTCCGCAGGTTTGTTCTTCTTTGCACTTGTAATGATCTGGGCCGGACGCCAACTTGCTACCATCGGCCCGCAGAAACTGGCAATTGCCGGTGGTTTAACTCTTGGGCTGGGTTACGTGCTGGCCGGATTTTTCGGAAACAGTTTTCTCACACAACTCATTTTTATCGGAATTATCGGCGGCTCGGGAATCGGCCTGGCATACGTTGTTCCCATAGCTGTGGGCGTAAAATGGTTCCCCGACCGCAAAGGAATGCTCACCGGACTGGCAGTTGCCGGATTCGGATTCGGAGCCACAATATGGGTAAAATGGGCCGGTTCGTGGGGAGGTGGTCTTTTAAATGAACTTCAGTTATTCGGTCTGGATGGTGTAAGAAGTGTATTTGTGTTGTACGGAATTATTTTTGCCGCCATGGTAATTATCGGCAGCCTGGTAATGAAAGATCCGCCAGAGGGGTGGCTGCCCACAGGATATGTTCCACCAGAGGCCAATTCGGCAAAAGCTACCGGAGAAACAAATTTTGAAACCGGGGAAATGTTAAGAACACCTCAGTTTTACATGCTGTTTTTCACCTTCGTTTTTTCAGCACTCGCGGGTTTGATGGTCATTTACTGTATAAAATTATTCGGAATCGATGCACTGACTTATTCAGAACTGGGCTCGCTGAATCCTTCCAACCCCGAATTTAAAGAAACCATGAACCGGGCCAGTTCTGTTGCCGGAACTGCCATGGCAACCTATGCCATTTTAAATGGCCTCGGAAGAATTATCTGGGGCGTTGTATCCGACAAAATCGGACGAAGAACTTCCATCTTTATGATGTGCCTTTTGCAGGGAATTATCATGCTGCTTTTGTACCGGCTGGGTTCCACTTCAGCTACTTTTATTGTGGCCGCGGCCATTATCGGATTCAATTTCGGCGGCAACTTTGCCCTTTTCCCGGCAGCAACAGCCGATTTTTTTGGAAATAAAACCGTAGGTAAAAATTACGGATTCGTATTTTTTGCTTATGGAATTGCAGGGATTGCAGGACCGCAGATTGCCGGTGTATTTAAAGATGCAGCCGAAGGAGCTGATACTCCGGCTGCCTGGTTGACACCTTTTATAATTGCCGGTGTGGCCTGTATTGTCGGTGCAATTGTAATACTGCTGGCAAAACCACCTAAAAAATGAAAAAATAATTATTCGTATTAAGAAAAACGTCCTTCTTCCCGGGGGCGTTTTTTTTTGAGTTAACCCAATAAATGTTGTCAAACAGGTAAAAAAACAATTGTTTTTAAACATATAACCACAAATATTATCCCTATAAATCTTTCTAATAAATTGATTTTAAGCAATCATTAACCTTTGAGGTTAAAAACTGAAACAACCGCTCAAAATTTTTAATCATGATTTTTTTTCATGATTTTTATGAGCGATTTCAAACAACTTTATAAAGTAATAATAAGTTTCAATTAATAAAAAACGATATTCCTATGGCCATCAAGAAGTTAGACAGCATTTTCAAACCCAAAAGGATTGCACTAATCGGAGTTTCCAACAACCCTGACAGTGTTGGAGGAATTACCCTGCGCAATTTAGTAGGTGGTGGTTACAACGGGGTAGTTTATCCTGTTAACCCAAAACGCGAAGCCGTATTTGGCATTCCATGTTACCCCGATGTAAAAAATCTTCCGAAAGTACCGGATCTTGCCGTAATTATGACTGGCGCCAAACATGTTCCCGGCATTGTTCAGCAATGTGGCGAAGCAGGGATACATGGCATTATCATTATGTCGGCAGGTTTTAAAGAGTCCGGCGAAGAGGGTAAAAAACTCGAAGCCCAGGTAAAAGAAGAAAAATCGAAATTTCCCGACATGCGGATAATCGGTCCCAACTGCCTGGGAATTCTGGTTCCCGGCTTAAGCATGAATGTAAGTTTTGCCAGCGGGATGCCCGAAAAAGGCCATGTAGCCTTTATTTCGCAATCGGGCGCACTGTGTACTTCGGTACTCGACTGGGCGTATGAATCACACATCGGTTTCTCCTATTTTGTTTCAATAGGAAACTCAATGGATGTAAACTTTGGCGATTTAATCGACTATTTCGGGCAGGATCCCAATACCAAATCCATTGTATTGTATGTGGAGTCATTGTCCGATGCCCGCACGTTTATGTCGGCAGCCCGCGCTTTCTCGCGCGAAAAACCTATTATCGTTTACAAGTCGGGACGCTTCCCCGAGTCGGCAGCAGCCGCTGCATCCCACACCGGAGCTATGGCTTCTGAAGATTCAATTTATGATGCTGTTTTCCGCAGGGCCGGATTGGCGCGGGTTTACGATTTTGGAAACATTTTCGACTTTACCGACCTCGTGGGCCGTCGCCGCATTCCGAAAGGAAACCGGCTGGCCATTGTTACCAACGCCGGCGGTCCCGGAGTTATGGCAACCGACTCCCTGATTTCGTGGGGTGGCAAACTGGTAAAACTCTCGGATGATACCATGCAGAAACTGAATGATTACCTGCCCCCGTTCTGGTCGCATGGAAACCCGGTTGATGTACTGGGAGATGCGACACCCGAGCGGTTTGCAAAGGCAACGGAAATTGTTCTGGAAGATGATAAAGTAGATGCAGTACTGGTACTGCTTACTCCGCAGGCAATGACCGACCCCACCAAAACCGCAGAAGCCATTGCAGAAATGGCGGGAAAAACTTCCAAATCGATTATGACAGGATGGCTGGGTGGAAAAAGCATGCGCGATGGCATACAAATATTCAACCAGGCCGGAATTCCAAACTACCAGGCCCCGGAACAGGCAATTCGTGCTTTTATGACGCTTTCCCACTATTCCCAAAACCTGGAAATGCTTTATGAAACACCAAAAGAAGTACCGCTTTCGTTCCAGTACGACAGAAATGTGTTACGCGAAAAATACCTTACAGATATATTCCCGAAAGCAAAAATTCTGAATGAGGATGATTCGAAGATGCTGGTAAACGACTACGGCATCGATACCACACACCCAACACCGGCAGCCACCGAAGACGAAGCAGTGGAAATTTCGGAAAAGAAAGGCTATCCCGTGGTAATGAAAATTTACTCGCCGGATATTACGCATAAATCCGATGTGGGAGGTGTTGCCCTGAATATTAAAGATGAAGAAATGGTTCGGGCTACTTACCACAACATGGTAAAAACTGCTACAGAAAAACGACCGGATGCCAAAATAGAAGGCGTTACCATACAAAGAATGGTGGACACAAAAGATGCCATCGAGTTGATTCTCGGTACGAAAAAAGACCCGGAATTCGGAACTGTTATGCTGGTTGGCATGGGGGGTACTTCGGCTGAATTATTCAAAGACAAACGGTTAGAATTCCCGCCGCTGAATGAACGCCTGGCACGTCAAATGCTGGAATCACTGAAAATCTATCCGTTGCTGGAAGGATACCGCGGGGCTCCGGCAAAAAATATCGACAAACTGGTTGAAGTGCTCATTCGCATGTCGTACCTCGCAGCCGATTATCCTGAAATAAAAGAACTGGACATCAATCCGCTGATTGTTACACCAACCGATGTAATAGCGCTCGATGCACGCATTGTGGTTGATCAGGATGTGATGCAAAAACCTGTTAAGGAATACTCCCACCTTATTTTACGCCCGTACCCGGAAAGTTTAATTCGCACAGATCAGTTGAAAGATGGTTCAGATATTATTCTGCGGCCCATCAAGCCCGAAGATGAGCCCATGTGGCTTGAACTGCTGGCCAGTTGTTCGAAAGAATCGATTTACTATCGTTTCCGCTACGATTTCTATTTTGATTCGCATGAGGTGGCTACGCAGTTCTGTTTCATCGACTATGACCGTGAAATAGCCATTGTTGCTGAAGTGGAACAGGAAGGCAGAAAACGGCTCATTGGCGTTGGACGTCTTATTGCCGACCCCGATGTGGAAATGATGGAATATGCAGTGCTGATTACCGACGACTGGCAGAAAAAAGAACTCGGTTACATGCTTACTGAATATTGCATGAAAATTGCCAAAGACAGGGACGTGAAAAAACTTGTGGCCGAAACAACCCGCGACAACAAACCAATGATTTCGGTGTTCCGGAAACTCAATTTCAAAATCAGGTTTAACGAAGATTCCACAGTTTCGGTCAACAAAGATCTTACAAACGGAGAAGAATAATTTTTAATGGTTAAATTCGCAAAATAAGAGACTGTTTTGATTTTGTTTTTTAGAAATATTTTGATGTATTACTTGCCTGACGGCAGTCAGGTTTTGCTCAGACAAGGCAAAATAAAATAAATGGATAAATTCAAAACAGTCTCTAACTCCCGGCAGCCGGATAATTCCCTGCCGGGTGTTTTTTGGAGAATATTTATGGATTCAGGAAAAACAGAAGAAGCGGTAAAACTCATCCGCAAATCAAAATACATGGTGGCTTTTACGGGAGCCGGAATTTCGGTAGAAAGCGGAATTCCGCCTTTCAGGGGCATCGGCGGTTTGTGGAATACGACTCACCCAATTTTTCTGGAAATCGACTATTTTAAAAAAAAGCCGCTTCAGTCGTGGAAAAAAATTAAGGAGATTTTTTACGACAAACTGGGAGATGCAGAACCCAATGAGGCCCACGAAGTGCTGGCAAAAATGGAAAAGCGCAGTTTCCTGGAATCCGTTATCACCCAAAACATCGATCACCTTCACCAAAAAGCAGGGAACAAATATGTGTATGAACTGCACGGAACCTACAAACAGTTGGTTTGCACCGAATGCAGCTCTGAATACGACATGAGTTTTGCGGATCTCAATTTTTTGCCCCCAACCTGCTACATTTGCAAAGGCATTTTAAAACCCGACATGGTTTTTTTTAATGAGAAAATACCGGCATTTGCAAAAAAAAGATCGTTCCAGGAGGCTGAAAAATGCGACCTGCTTCTGATTATCGGAACCCATGCCGAAGTGCTCCCTGCCGCCGAAATACCTGAAATTGCAAAAAAAAACGGGGCAAAAATTATTGAAATCAATATCAAACCCTCCCCGTTTTCACTTTCCATTACCGATATTTTTATCCAGGCGCGGGCAACCGAAGCCATGGAAAAAATCGGTGAGTTGCTTTACCTCTGATTTTTATTTATCAATTCATTTTCTCCTTCCGGGTTTTATCAAATAATTGCTTAAACATTTCCAAACCGGCACCTGTTTTACAAACAACTGCGCAATAGCGATTATCAGAATTAATAACAATATAAAATCAGAAAGATGACAGTTATAAATCCTTACCTTACTTTTCTCGGAGATTGCGAAGCAGCTTTCAATTATTACAAACTGGTTTTTGGCGGTGAATTTTCCAGTCTTGAGCGTTTTTCGGAAATGCCGCAGGAAAAAAACGTAATTATGTCGGAGGATGAACAGAATAAAATCCTCCACATTGCACTGCCCCTTGGCGGCGACAATGTGTTAATGGGAAACGATGCCGGCGGACACCGGGATGCCAAAACCATTATCGGGAACAACATTTCAATTTCTGTTTCGGTAGAAAGCAAAAACAGGGCCGACGAAGTTTTTGAAAAGCTATCTCAAAACGGTGCAGTTTCCATGCCCCTGCAAGACACTTACTGGGGCGAATATTTCGGCATGTGCACCGACCAGTTTGGAATTAACTGGATGATAAG
>CAYUBV010000070.1:7514-11735 GCA_964443035.1 uncultured Tangfeifania sp. | reverse complement strand
AACGGACGCACCTACGAAGGATTTGAACCGGGAAAAGATGGAATGCCGGGAAAAGCCGACGAATGGTCGGAAGTTGAAGCCGGCTTGTACGACCTTCGCCGCGACCCCGGCGAGCGTTACAACCTGATTGAGTATCATCCGGAAATTGTAAGCGAGCTGGAAGAAATTGCAGCAGAAGCACGCTACGAACTGGGCGATGATCTCACTGAAGAACCGGGAACGGAGAGACGGGAAATAGGAAGATTGGAAAAATAGTTTTGATAATATTTCAAAAAGAAAAAGCAGCCGGTTTATAAAAACTGACTGCTTTTTTTAGTTAAAAATTATTGTGATGTCAACTTTGAAATGTCAATTCGACCTGCAAATGACAGAGACCCTGAAACAAGTTCAGGGTGACGTTCTAATTGAAGATTGCAGATAACCTTGGAACGTCATGCTGTCCGCCAGCCGGCGGATTCAGCATCTCTGTCATTTAATCATTATACCCGTTAAAATTGGGTGAAAACTCGAAATGATAATGGCAGACTATAAAAACTCATTCGACATGAACTCCAGATGTCTTATTCTTCCCCTTTATTCTTCACATGTTTATCTAACCAGCGATCCTGTTCCCACAGCACATGCAAAATCGATTCGCGCGCTGAGTATCCGTGACTTTCTTTAGGCAGAAAAACCAAACGTGTCGGTGCGCCCATTCCTTTCAGCGCATTAAAGTAACGTTCGCTTTGCAGCGGATAAGTCCCTGAGTTGTTATCAGCCTCACCATGAATAAGCAGCAGCGGCGTTTTCATTTTGTCGGCATGCATAAACGGCGACATGTAATTGTAAACTTCCGGCGCTTCCCAGTAAGTCCGTTCTTCGGCCTGGAATCCGAATGGTGTTAATGTGCGGTTGTAAGCTCCGCTGCGTGCGATTCCGGCGGCAAACAAATCGGAGTGAGAGAGCAGGTTGGCTGTCATGAAAGCGCCATAGGAATGTCCTCCCACTGCTACGCGGTCGCGATCGATGTACCCCATTTCATCAACCGCATCGATGGCAGCTTTTCCGTTTGCCACCAGTTGCTCACGAAAACTGTCGTTGGGTTCTTTTTCACCTTCGCCAACAATCGGGAAAGCGGCATCGTCCAGTATGGCATAGCCGCGGGTTACCCAAAATACAGGCGAACCGTAATACGGCGAAGTAAACTCGTGTGGCGAGCTGGTCACTTGTCCGGCACTGGCTGCATCCTTGTATTCGCGCGGATAAGCCCACATCACCAATGGCAGCTTTTCTTTTTTGTTTTTATCGTAACCGGCCGGCAGGTAAAGTGTTCCTGAAAGTTCAATTCCGTCTTCGCGCTCGTAAGTAATCAGTTCTTTATGAACATCGAGAAGGCTTTCATACGGATTTTCGAAGAAAGTAATCTGTTCGGGTTCTTTATTTTTTTTGATATTTCTGATATAATAATTCGGGAATACGGTACTTGCTTCAATCCGGGTCAGCAAAATTCCTTTTTTCGGATCGAGCACTTCGGAAATTTGCTCCAGTGTTTCTTCGCCGTCGGCACGCCACAACTCCTCGGTTTCCCTTGTTTTCAAATCGAATTTCCGAAAAAACGGGCGCGTTCCTTCGGGTGAATAACCCGGTCCGGTTAAGTAAAGCGAATTTTTATCGATGACCAGTGTGTTTTGGCCAAACTCGTTTTCTTTGGTAAGAAAACTACCCGGATTGTTGTAGTTATCCTGGTAGTTACGGTCGAATAAAATGTCGGCATCCAACTCTTCGGACGAAGGATTAAAAATGTAGGTTTTGGTATTCCGGGTATTCCACCACCTGTCTGTTACCAGTGCAATTTCATCATCACCCCAGCTAATTCCTGCATAACGGTTGATGGTTTTCACCAGCGGGCGGGGTTCTCCCTCAAAAGGAGCGGTCAACTCAAAAACTTCATCCCTGAATTCCACCTCATTTTCCGGATCGCCTTCATCCAACGCTTCAACATAATAAATTGCCGATGGCTTATCGTTTCTCCAGTTGATGTTACGCATTCCCGGTTGTGTAGCCATAAAACCTTTGGGCAAATCTTCCAAAAGGGGCTGCTCCAGTAAGGTTTTTACTTTATTCCCGTCTTTATCGTACACAACGGTAGTTGACGGAAACCGATAATAGGGCACCAGGTACGAGAAAGGTTTCCCGATGGTTTCAATCAGTACATATTCACCGTCGGGTGAAATATCGACGCCGGAATACATGTCGGTTTCTTTCCACTGTGTTTTGTTGCCATCCAGGTCGACTTTGTAAAGTTCTGACCGGGTAAGTTGTTCAAAATTAAATTCGTCCGCTTTGTCCTGCAACAAATCCTGGTAAGTCCGGTTCTGGGCCATTTCGCCGGTACTTACCGAAACGCGCGGACCGGTAGGAACAGCTTCCGATTTGTCGATAAGCGGCTGTTTGTCTTCGGGAAGCATTTTTACCAAAAAGCTTTCGCCATTCGGAAACCAAAAATAGGCGCGCCGCAAATTGGCATTCAGGTTATCGCCGGTTAGCCGCCGGGCCTGTGTAGAAGCAATATCGAGCAGCCATAACTCAACACCTTTGGAAGTGGTGTTGCTGAAAGCCAGTTTCGACTGATCGGGTGACCACGCAAAATTTGAAAAACGGGGTTCGTCAGGAAGTCCTTTCACCTGAATTTCGTCTTTTTCACCCACCCGCATCAGCGAAATGTTGTTGTAAAAACGTGTCCGGCTGCCAATGTTGGTTACCGGGTTGATACGTAATCCGGCCAGCCGCATTTCCGTTTCCGAAAGCTGCTCTATGCTTTGGTATTTATTCCGTTGAATCAATACTATGTTTTCACCTTCGTCGTCAATCAGTGCCCACGGAGTTTGCGGAGCATCGGCCAGTTCAATTATCTCTTTGGGAGGTTTCTGATAGGTAATATCTACCTGTGCTTTTAATGTTCCCATAATTAACAGAAATGTGAATGTGAGAAATGCAATTTTTTTCATTATTCTTCAGTGTTTTATTAAACGTAAATTTATTAAAATTTTGTTTGATTCAAAGCCTGTTTCAAATCATCGGTTAGGTCTTCGGCGTTTTCAATTCCTGCCGAAAGTCGTAACAATTTGTCGGTTATTCCTTCCTGTGCTCTTTCGGTTTCCGACAAGAGTTTATGGGAGGTAAGTGTGGGAGCGGTAATAATTGTATCAACCCCGCCCAGACTGATTGCGGGCTGAATAAGTTGTAAATTATTCTGAAACTTTACAATATCCTGGTTTTTCAATTCAAACGAAAGCATTCCGCCAAAACCTTTCATTTGTTTGCGGGCGGTTTCATGGCCTTTGTGTGAAGCCAGTCCGGGGTAAAAAACGTTGTTTACTGAAGGATGATTCGAGAGAAACTCAGCGATTTCTGCTGCATTTTGGTTTTGTTGCTTCACCCTCACGAAAAGTGTTTTAATGCTTCGCTCGAGCAGGTAACAGGTTTGTGCATCGAGGCTGCCACCCAAATTCAGTGCTGTTTCCCTGATTTTTGCAATGTGGTCTTTTGAAGCGGCTACTGCACCTGCACAAATATCGCTGTGGCCTCCCAAATATTTGGTGGCGCTGTGAATTACGAGGTCAATTCCAAAATCTGCCGGATTTTGATTGGCGGGTGAAGCAAATGTATTGTCGATGGCCGAAACCAGGTTGTTCGCTTTTGCAAACTCCGCTGCCGCTTCAATGTCGGTAATTGCCAACAGCGGATTCGAAGGAGTTTCGATATAAAGCAACCGGGTGTTGCTTTTTAAGGCATTTTTAAAATCGGCTGGTGTAATTCCTTTTGCAACAGTAAATTCAATGCCAAACTTTCGCAGTTCTTTATCCATCCAGTTGGTGGTTCCGCCATACAATCCTTTCTGAAAAATTATGTGGTCGCCGGTTTTCAGAAAGGTGAAAAGCGCCGAACTAATGGCTGCCATTCCCGATGAAAAAACCAGTGCGCTTTCGGTGTTTTCGAGTGCGGCAATTTTTTCAGCTACAGCCTGCTGGTTTTTGGTGTTGAAATAGCGTGGATAGGTAACTCCCGAATCGAGGTAACCCATTGCAGTGGATGTATAAACAGGTGAATTTGTTCCCTGGGTTCCTTCATCAAACTGGGTGCCGGCATGAACGGCCCGTGTTTCTTTTTTGTACATATTTTGTTAATTAAAACAGAAATGTAAAAATAACATTTTTTGTGTATTCGGGATAAGACCGATGG
>CAYUBV010000070.1:0-7414 GCA_964443035.1 uncultured Tangfeifania sp. | reverse complement strand
GTTAAATCAGCCTTCTTCCAAAAGGTGTAAGTGCCAGCGAAACCATTTTAAAATGCTGTTTTGCCCACGGGATTCCAATAATTGTTATTCCCAGCAAAACTCCAAAAAGCAGGTGGGTGAGTGCGATCCAGATGCCGCCGACAATCAGCCACAGAATATTCATGATTGTCGACAAACACCCCGGTGCATAATCCATGTATTCAATCCGCTGATCGAAAGGCCAAAGGGCCAGAACTCCCAGTTTAAAGGCCTGAATGCCAAACGGGATTCCAATTATGGTTACGCACAATGCCAGGCCGGCCAGAATATATTCCAGGAAAATGGCAAAGCCGCCAAAAATCAGCCAGATGATATTTCCTAAAAACTTCATGCTTTTTGTTTTATGTAAAAATAAGGCTTTATTATTTGAATGGTTTGTTTTTTTCGTTGAAATTGCTTAATTATCATGTGTTTTTAACTTAACCGACTGCGGTTCCAAACCGCTGGACGGATTCTACGGTTTCAATCCGCTTGACGGATAATTTAAAATTAGCAGCTACGCGCATCGGAGCGTTTGCCCTCCTTTCAAAGGAGGGCGAAACCGGCTTCAGCCGGTTGGGTGGTTCATTCAAAAAAATGATTCGGTTTTTAACCCTGCACCCGACAGACGGATTTTGAAGATTTGGATTTTTCGGATATTGGAATTTATCTGATATTTGTAAATTGCAACTTGTAATTTAAATAAAAGTTATGCACGAAGCTTTTACTTTAACCACTCCCGCCCTTTTGTTTTCAGCTATTTCGTTGATTTTACTGGCCTATACCAACCGTTTTATTGCTTACACACAGGTTGTCCGGAATTTGTACAAAAGTTACCGCGAGAATCCAACTTCAGTTATAAAAGGGCAGATTTACAACCTACGCAAACGGCTTTACCTGATTCGCACCATGCAAATCCTTGGCGTGGCCAGTCTGTTTTTGTGCGTGGTTACGATGTTTCTCATATTCATCGGTTCAAAATTAATCGCAGCTTACATTTTTGCCATGGCATTGCTGTTGCTTTGTGCATCGCTGGCTGTTTCCATCCGCGAAATCCGTATTTCGGTAAAAGCGTTGGAGTTGCATCTAAGCAATATGGAACAATAAAGTTTTGTGCAATTCTATCCTGTTTAAAATTACCGGTATTCCGGGTTTTCAAAATTCCAGCGGGAGCTACTTTCCCAATCTTTACGTGAGTTTCCGTAAGCCGGGTATCCTTTGTTTTCGTTCAGCATTTTTGCCAGGTGCAGTTTACATACATGGCTTTTAAACCTGAAAAATCAATTTTATCCATAATTCATTTTTTTTAAGCGATTTTTGATGTATTCACCTAAATATAAGGAGGATTTTATCCGAAACCAAACCACAATTTACCTGGCATAATTCAGACCCCTGAAATTTCCAGCACAACAATTTCTGATCGGCTGTTAGTGCGGATGGGCGGGCCCCAGGTGCCAAAGCCCGAAGAGACATAAAAATGGGTTTGCCCGATTTTTCCGTATCCTTTGGTGATTTCGAACATGGCTCCGGTAATGTAATTAAACGGCCACATCTGTCCGTTGTGGGTATGCCCCGAAACCTGCAAATCCACGTTGTGCTGTGCCACCTCTGCCAGTTTGTATGGCTGGTGGTCCATCAAAATCATTAGTTGGGCTGCATCGGTATCTGCAAGCAAATCTTTTAATGTTTTGCGGGAAATTCCGCTCATTTGTTCGCCGGTAATGTCTTCGCGCCCCGCAATCTGTACCCCGTTTGAAAGAACTGCAATACTGTCGCGGAGCACAGCAATGTTGTGGTCTTCGAGGTATTTGTGTGCAGCTTCCGGCTTTCCGTAAAATTCATGATTTCCCAAAATGGCATAAACACCATGCCGGGCTTTCAGCTTTTTCAACTGGTCGCCCATGTTGTTTTTAATAACCGATCCGAGGTCTTCGTCAAACACATCGCCTGCCAGCAATACCAGGTCGGCATTTTGTTCATTTACAATTTTTACCAGTCTTTCGAGCCGTCCGTTGGAAATCATCATTCCGAGATGGATGTCGGAAACCAGTACAATTTTTTGAATATCGGAGGGCACTGTTTTTTCAATCTTCAAAGCCTGAAACCGTGCTACGGGGTGAAGGGCGCTAAAATATCCTGCTACAAGAATCAGGGCTGTGAGTGCATATACAACAGCAACTGCTCCTTTCCCCGAGCCCTGCGACCATCTGAATTTCAGAATATCAGTAAAATTGAAAAGACCGTTTAATCCGCGCAGAATATCCATCAGTAAAAACAGCAGCGTGAGGTAAACCATTGCCCCAAGCCAGTATGAACCGATTTTAATGACAGGTTCTGCCAGTGTCATCGCTCCTGACCGTTCGAGCATACGGCCAATGATGTACAAAAATGCTACCAGCCAAAACAGGACGGTTGCCAGCCAGAATCCGGTATTTGATTCTGGAAAAACTGCCCGGGTGCGCGAAAAAACATAAAAATTAACCAACAAGGTTACGGTAACGACTACTATCAGAAATATCATAAATTGCTTTCCTTTCATTGTAAATTGTTTGCCTAATAAACTAAAAATCCCGGTAAAAGTTTAAAAACCGGAAGAAATGCTTTTCAGGGATACGTTTCGGTTAACAAAATTCCAATTTCAGGTTAAAAATATTGTTGCATGTTTTGCCAGAAGTGATGCCCCAAACCAACCGTAAAAACAACATTGCCAAGATAACCGTGCAAAATGGTTGTAAACAGCACGCTTTTGGTTTTTTCATAAATATAAGCGAGATATATCCCCAAAATAAAAGTTGTTATCATTGCAAATGGGCTGAAATAAACTATATGCACAAAGCTGAATGCCGTTGCACTTGCAAAAATCATCAGTGTTTTATTTTTGAATATCCGCGCGTAACGTCGCATAATAAATACGCGGTAAATAACTTCCTGGATGAATGCTGAAATAAGCGGATACCCCACCATCATTGTAATCCAGAGCCAGGTGTTTTTGCGGGGCAGATTGAGCAGGTTTTCGCGTTCGAATAATAAAACATAAACGGTCAGTAAAACAGTAGCGAGGAGCATTAATCCCGTATTTATTAAAATCATCTTTAATGAAACATCAAACCGGAGAAACGATTTGAATGAGAAATCTTTTTTCCATGCAAAATAGAGAAGAAACAACACAAATACCGGAGGCAAAATCAATACCGGGTGTTTGACCCAATCTGTGAAAAATACCAGCAGAGGCGCGCCAAAAAAAAGAAGCAAAAACTCGGATATTAACCAGGTACGTTTTATTTTTTCATCCATTTTTTGCGAACTGTTTTAAAAATGATCGCATCTGTTCAGCGAGAAATGACGGTTATTCTTTTAAAAAATTGAGCAGTGGCTGAATAAAACGATCGAAGCTTTCGATGTGCGGCAGATGCCCTATGTTGTTGAGCTCCACCAGCCTGGAATCGGGAATTTTCCGGTGGGTTTGTTTTCCCAGTTGGTCGTAAAGTCCCATTGTCTTTCTCACTTCCTCACTCACCAGTGGTTTACCAAGGGCAGTCCGGTCGCGGGTGCCGATAATCAGCAGGGTAGGGACCTTAATCTTCTCAAATTCATAAACCACGGGTTGTGTGAAAATCATGTCGTACGTCAGCGCAGCATTCCAGGCAATCCGGTCGTAGCTGGAATTGAGTGTCCATCCGGCCAGCAGGTTCACCCATGGTTCGTATTCCGGTTTCCAGTTGCCGTCGTAATAGCTCGATTTTTGATAGGCTTTTATATCTTCATAAGTTTTGTTGAGTTCGCGTTCATACCACCAGTCGATGGATTTATACGGAACTTTTAACTTCCAGTCTTCCAGCCCGATTGGATTGGCAAGCACAAGTTTCTCGGTAATGTCGGGAAACATCAGTACAAACCGGGTGGCCAGCATGCCTCCCATTGAATGGCCCAGCACTGTGGTTTCGGAAATGCCAAGGCTGTCTGTTAACTGCCGGGTGTTGCTTGCAAGCTGCTGAAAAGTGTAATGAAAGTATTCCGGTTTCGATGATTTTCCAAATCCTATCTGGTCGGGGATGATGACCCGGTATCCTTTTTCTATCAGGGCTTTGGCAGTTGTTTCCCAGTAAGCTCCGTTAAAGTTTTTGCCGTGAAGCAGCAGCACATTTTTACCGTTGTAATTTTCGGGTTGAATGTCCATGTAGGCCATTTCCAGGTTTTGCTGCTGAATATCGAGCTGAATAAACTTCACCGAAAACGGGTATTCGTAATTGCTTAACCGGATATCCAGCCATTTTAAGTTTTCTTTTTGGGCGAAAGTAAAACCGGAAATCAGAATCAGCAACGCTGTTATTTTAAGTTTCATTTTTTTTCTGTTTTGATTAAAAATCTATGGTATTTTTAAAAGTCTCACACAGTTTCAAACAGGTTTCTGCTGAATTGGTTTTACCGATTCCTTCTTTTATTAAGAAACATCGAGTATGTACAATCTTCCTTCATGCTTAAAAACAGGATGCATTTGAATTCCACGATTTTCCATTTCCAACCGGATGGCTACCCGTTCGCTTTCTTTGTGATCAGGACGCATATAAGCCCGCAGTTCTTTAATTTCAGGATTTTTCCGGCACCAACCAATTACAGCCTGCATGGCTTCTGTGGCAAAGCCTTTTCCCCAAAATTCCGGTTTCAGGCTGTAGTAGCATTCCCATGCTTCGTCATCGATTTTTGATATACCGCATGAACCAATGTATCCGTATTGATGGCTTTCGATTGCCATCGAAAATACAGGTTCGTCCGATTTGTAGGATTCGAGAATAAAATCGAGCAGGTGCGAGGCTCCTTCGGGTGTTTTTTGTGTGGCGCTGAATTCGAGGTATTTGGTAGCTTTTTTATCGGTCATGAATTCGATAAAGTGCGGCTTGTCTTCGGGCCTGAATTTGCGGATGGTCAGGCGCTCTGTAGTTAAAGTTTCCGGTATTTGCATGGCATCAGATTTTATTAAATAAACAGAAGGCTTAGTAAAAATATAAAAGCCATCGCGGTAGTTCCCTGTATCAGCGTGGCCACTGTATGGGTTTTGTAGCCTGTTTTTACATCCATTCCCGAAAACTGGGTTACTACCCAAAAATAACTGTCGTTGGCGTGCGATATGGTCATGGCACCGGCACCGGTAGCCAAAACGGCCAGTACTTTTCCGTAAAGCGAGTCGAGGCCGATAACCGGCAGCAGCGGGGCAATCAATGCAGAAGTTGCTACCAGTGCCACCGTGGAAGACCCTTGCGCTGTTTTAAAAGCGGCTGCCACAATAAACGGCAGAAAAATTCCAAGCTGGTAACCGGCCAGCATATTTCCGAGTGTTTCGCCAATTTGGGTTTCTTTCAGAATGGTTCCGAATGCGCCGCCGGCTCCTGTAATCAGCAAAATAGGTGCTGCTGCCGAAATGCCGTCGCTAATCCAGCCGGTGAGTGTTTCTTTGTTGAATTTCGGGAAAAGCATAAATGAAAGCAAAAATCCGGTAAGCAGCGCATTTACCGGTTGTCCGGCAAAATCGAAAAAAGTGTAAACGATTCCTCTGCCAAACGGATTGGCAGGAAAAGTGGCTACCGAGCGCAGTGCAATCAGAATAATCGGTACTAAAATCGGCGACAACGATTTGGCCGCCGACGGCAACGTGCTGACCTCTGGTTTTTCAGTAACCTGTTCTTTTTTGTCTTCGCTGGTTGAATATTTTCTTCCCGCAAAAGAAGCCCACAACCAGCCGGTTATCATTGCAAATATCGCTGTTGTTCCGCCAAAAAGAATAACCAGTCCGAGTTGATCATTCAGCCCCAGATTGCCTGCTGCGGCAATTGGGCCGGGAGTTGGCGGCACAAAAGTATGGGTGGCATACAATCCCGTTGCCAGTGCAATGGAAAGCGCAACGGAAGGTTTCCCGGTTTTTTGCACCAGCGAACGTTTCAGCGATGAAAGAATAACAAAAGCCGAATCGCAGAAAACAGGAATCGATACAATGTACCCGATAATTGACATTGCCAGTCCCGGGAAACGCCTGCCCACAACTTTTAGCACAATTTCAGCCAGCTTGATGGCGGCGTTCGATTTTTCGAGAATGGTTCCGATGATGGTTCCCAATACAATTACAATTCCAATGTAAGCCATAATACTCCCAAATCCGCCGGCAATGGTTTCGGCAATCTGCTCAACGGGCAGGCCCGCAAGTGCTCCGGCAAGGTAGGAGGCCAGCAGCAAAACAATAAACGGGTGTAGTTTCATCCGGGTGGTTCCCAGAATAATGAACAATACGGAAATAATCAGAACGATTACGAGCCACAGTCCTTCAGGCATACCAGGAATTTTTATTGGTTCAGGAATAAAAATAGTGTTTTTCTTCAGCTTTTAACGTTTTCATCTGAAAAAACAAGTCTTAACTTACAGCAATTATTATTCATTTAAAGTACTTTTTTATCCATTTATTGTGGAAATAATCAGACAAAAGTGAAAAGAATTCCCCAGCATACCAACCTCGTGTTTTTGTACATATTGTTTGTAATATTTTGATAATTAATGGTTTGTTTTATTTTGAGAAGTTTTGGCAGGATATTTACTTCCTTTTTGATTGATTAGATCACACAGCCATACTTTTTTGCAGTTGGTTGTGTTAAATTATTTTGAAATGGGGAATATAAGGCATTACATCGAATTAATTGCGAAAATTATTGAATCGGTAGGGGTTATCATAATTGCTACAGGAAGTTTGTTTGTTTTAACCCGCTACCTGGTTTTTCTTTCTGTAAAAAAAGCAAAATCCTTTGCCGACCTGCGACTGGAATTGGGGAAAACAATTTTGCTGGGGCTGGAAATACTGGTTGCCGCAGATATTATTGCAACCGTTACTACCGAACCCACCATGAATAGTGTACTGGTGCTTGCAGTTATCGTTCTCATCAGAACATTCCTCAGCTTTTCGCTTCAGGTTGAGCTCGAAGGAAAATTTCCCTGGCAAAAAACAACAGCAAATGAAAGCAAATCAAATAATGTTAAAATTTAAATTCATAAGTTATGAAAGATAGAAACAAACGGCAACTGAAAATTATGGCGGCCAATGGTACAGCAGTGTTGGGAGCAATATTGCTGAAAAGAGGAATGGAAAAACTGCTGAAAGTAACATTCGACAAGGAACCTCCAAAAAAACCTGATAAGTATGAATCTGTTACCTGGGGCGAAGCGCTGGTGTGGGCATCGGTTACAGGGGCCATGACCGGTATGCTGAAACTTTTTATCAGGCGTGGTGAAGTAGATAAAATATTCTGAAACCAATTCAAATTGGTTAATCAATTATTTGATTCAAATTTCTGTTGGGAAATTTTTTGCAGATGTGTTTCTTTGGTTCAGGAATAATAGTTGTACATTTTGCAGCATC
>CAYUBV010000069.1:9805-11770 GCA_964443035.1 uncultured Tangfeifania sp. | reverse complement strand
TTCCCATAGAAATTGAACCCAATCCGCACAATCAGAAATACCTGAAAACCAAGCGGGACAGGATGGGGCACCATCTGCGTAATTTTAATTACGACCGATAAAAGAATTTACCTTCATGGCCATTTCGGCCCACCAGTCTGACGAAAATCAGCCTTGACTTTTCTGCTTCGTCTTTGCGTCAAGGCAAAGATGAAAGCCCCCGGCAGGAAAACACCAAGTTTTAAACTTGAAATATGCTCTCGATATATTTAACTCCACAAGAAATTAAAGTGTTCCAAAACCTGTCCGGTAGGACAAAAATACAGTTTAGAAATAAGTAAAGATTTAAAATCTTTACACCCGCTTTTCAGTATGAGCCAAATAATATTATTTTTGTTAGCATAAAATTTGATTCAAAAAGAAAAATTAAAATTGAAGGAATTCAAAGCAGCTTTATTCCCGCGGATCCCGAAGAACCGGGGGCAAAAAATCACAATTATTCAGCAAAAATTTCAAACAGAACATTATATTTCTAACATGAAAAAAATAACAGCAGTTTTAATAATCACTTTGTTTTGTTTTAGTGCCTTTTCGCAGGAATGGCCCGACTGGCGTGGTGAAAGCAGGGATGCCAACTGGAATGAAAAGGGCATTGTTGAACATTTTCCCGCAGCAGAAATGAGCCCCCGGTGGAACGTTCCTGTAGGCCCAGGTTATACTGGTCCCACTGTTGCTAACGGAAAAGTTTACCTGATGGACCGGTTCGAAGATCCGGAACCCGTGGAGCGGGTACTTTGTTTCGATGCCGAAACCGGTAAAACGGTCTGGCAACAAAGTTACCACTGTGTTTACTCAGGAATCGGCTACCAGGCCGGGCCACGGGCTTCAGTAGTAATCAACAATGGCAAAGCTTATTCATTAGGTTCTATGGGGCATCTTTACTGTTTTGATGCAGAAACCGGAAAAGTAATCTGGAAAAAAGAGATGAATGATGAATATGAAATTAACATGCCTATCTGGGGAATTGCATCCACACCGCTGATTGTCGATGAAAAAATTATTGTGCATGCAAGTGTCGCCGACAATGCCTGCGTGATAGCTTTTAATAAAAATACAGGTGAGGAAATCTGGCGAAACCTCGATGACCGGGCGGGCTATTCAGCACCCATTCTGATTGAAAAAAATGGCAACCGGGTAGTTGTGAACTGGACCGAGCATAGTTTGTCGGGATTAAATCCTGAAACCGGCGAAATTTACTGGCGATTTCCCTGGGAAACCGGTTCAGGAATGAGTATTTCAACGCCTGTTTTATATGAAAACCATATTTTTGTGAGTGCCTTTTACAGCGGGTCGTTGCTAATCAAATTAAGTGACGATTATAAATCAGCAGAAAAAGTTTGGCAACGCGAAGGCGAAAGCGAACGAAATACCGATGCACTGCATTGTGTAATGAATACTCCGGTAATTATTGACGATTACATATACGGAGTAGACAGCTATGGTGAATTGCGCTGCCTGGAATTAGCCACAGGCGACCGGGTTTGGGAAGATCAAACGGCGGTGGAGCGGGGCCGTTGGGCCAACATTCATTTTATTCAGAAAGAAGATAAAACCTGGATGTTTAATGAACATGGCGAACTTCTGATTACCGAATTAACTCCCGGCGGTTTTCGCGAAATCAGCCGGACAAAAATTATTGAACCCACAAAAAAACAACTTCCCCGGGGAGTTACCTGGTCGCATCCGGCGTTTGCCAGCAAGCATGTTTTTATCCGAAACGACAGGGAATTGGTATGCGTTGATTTGTCGGAATGATCCTTCAGGAATGAACAACCTGATTGATTCTGAAAAACATGCACAGCTAATTGACAGTTTGAGAAATGATTTGACTGAACTACAGGTTTTGTATAACGATAGGAATCGTTCAACTTATTAAGATAAAAGCTATGAAATTTTCGTATTTATTTGTTGGATTACTGATGGTTG
>CAYUBV010000069.1:0-9705 GCA_964443035.1 uncultured Tangfeifania sp. | reverse complement strand
GGAAAACATTCGGGGCATGCCCAAATCCGTGGAAACGATGAATGGGGTTCGCGCGGAGATGTCTGGGATTTTGAAGCTATGTTTAAAAATCCTGAACTGGAAGGTCAACGCCCGTTAAAACCGGGAACACAAACCATTGGCCGGTTACTCCGGAAGGCTGGCTATAAAACAGGAGTGGTAGGAAAATGGGGACTTGGCGCTCCTCACACCGAGGGAGTTCCAAATAAACAGGGATTCGATTTCTTCTTTGGCTACAACTGTCAGCGGCAGGCACACACTTATTTCCCGCTTCATCTTTGGAAGGACACAACCAGAGTTTTGCTGAATAATAAACTGGTTCCGCCAAATACTAAATTGCCTGAAGGTGCAGATATTTACGATCCGGAATCCTATGCTGATTTTTGGCTAACCGACTATTCGCCCGAACTGATGCAAAAAGAGGTTCTTAATTTCATAAAAGAAAACAAGGAACAGCCCTTTTTTATGTATTATGCCACGCCCATTCCGCATGTTCCCATTCAGGCGCCGCCACGATGGGTGAACCATTATGTGGAAAAGTTTGGTGATGAAGAACCGTATTTGGGTGAACGAAATTATTTTCCGCACCGTTATCCTCGTGCTGGTTATGCTGCTATGGTTTCTTATCTCGATGAACAAGTAGGAGAAATTGTGGCCACACTGAAAGAACTTGGACTTTACGAAAATACATTGATAATATTTACCAGCGACAACGGCCCTTCTTTTAACGGCGGAACTGATTCTCCTTGGTTCGACAGTGCCCATCCTTTTAAAAGTGAACGGGGCTGGGGAAAAGGAAATGTGAATGAAGGCGGCATTCGTGTGCCGATGGTTGCACAGTGGCCCGGGCAAGTTCCTGCCGGTGCGGAATCAGCACACATTTCAGCTTTTTACGATGTACTTCCCACGCTTTGCGAAATAGCCGGCGTTGAAAAACCTGCCGACACTGACGGAATCAGTTTTTTACCGGCAATGCTTCAAAAAGAAGACCAGGAAAAACATGAATTTTTATATTGGGAATTCCCGGCTTACGGCGGTCAGCAAGCTGTCAGACTGGGAAAATGGAAAGGCATTCGCAAAAATATTTTTAAGGACAGCCTTCAGGTTCAGCTATTCAATCTGGAAAAAGATCTTCGGGAACAAAATGATGTTTCGGATGAGCATCCTGAAATAGTCAGGCAAATTGAAGAGATATTTGAAGGGGAGCACACAACTCCCGAAATTGAGCGATTCAAAATAAAACAACTCGGAGATTGAAACTGATTTTTTTTGAAATTATCTTCTCAGGAACTGAATATTTTACGAACTTTATACAAAATCTTAAAATTCAAGTAAAATGGATGGAAAAACTAAAGCAATTGTAGCGCATATTACAATTATCGGGTGGATCATTGCCCTGATTATAAACAGCAGTGAAAAAGACGAGTTTGCAAGTTATTACATCAGGCAAACGTTGGGACTTTACCTGGCCGCATTAATTTTATCCTGGATTCCTTATGTGGGATGGATTATTTCTGTCATTATTTTTGTTTTCTGGATTCTGAGCCTTGTTGGATCGATTCAGGGCGAAAAGAAAGAAACTCCCTTGGTCGGGCAATATTTTCAGGATTGGTTTAAGTCTTTGTAGGCCAGTTTTTTATTCAAATAAAATGCATCAAAAAATCTGTATTTTGGTGCATTTTATAAAAGTTATGTTTTCAAATCAGTTTGGAATTTTTTACTGTTTCTGAAAAATTAATCCCTATTTTTGCACTGAAATGGTTCTCGTTTGAGATTTGAGGGAATCCGGTGACTCCGATAGCTATCGGGGAAATCCGGAGCTGTACCCGCAGCTGTAATCCTTTCATGTTGTCAGCAATTATCGTCACTGTCCGCCAGTTAGCGGATGGGAAGGCGGCTGAGAATTGGGGAAAGCCAGAAGACCTGCCGTTTCAGATTGAAACAATATCGTAAGCTTTCGGGACTAAAAGCTGAAGGTAGTATTACCTTTCATTTCATCCCACAGTTTTTGGTATTGTAAAATGTTTTGTTTCACCAAAATTAATTTTACAATGAAAAAAATTTACTTGTTTTTGGGCCTTTGGGCTGCCCTGTTTTCTGTAAGTGCCCAAAATGTAGCAACTTTTGAAAGTGTTCAACTCGATTCTGCTTCCTGGTGGAATGGCTCCGACGGCTCCGGCGGATTTAGCTCCGGCGGTTTTTGGTTCCCCAACGATTACAACGAGGAATGGGGAAATTGGAGTGGTTTTTCGGTTTCAAACATGAAAGACTCCGTATCTGCGGGTTTTGACAACCAGTACAGTGCCATTACTGCCGGCGGTGTAAACGATTCGGAAAATTATGCAGTGGTTTATGCTTCAGGTGAACTAAAAATGGAATTTGACGACCCGGTTTCGCTGTCCGGTTTTTATGTAACCAATTCCACTTATGCTTACCTGTCAATGAAAAACGGCGACGCCTATTCCAAAAAGTTTGGCGGCGAAGACGGAACAGATCCCGACTATTTCAAGCTGATTGTTTCGGGCACCGGTATTTATGGTGAGGAAACGGAAGCAATTGAATTTTTTCTAACTGATTTTACTGCTGAGGAAGATTCAAATGATTACATTCTGAAAACCTGGGAGTGGTTGGATTTGAGCAGCCTGGGAGTCGTAAAAAACATTCAGTTCAAACTGGAATCGAGCGATATGGGGGATTGGGGAATGAATACACCTGCCTATTTTTGCATCGACAATTTCAACGGTCATTCTCCTGAAAAAGAAATTTTAGCTGAAGCCGGAATGGAAGATTTAAATCTTGCTGAAGATTCATTTTATAACGGCAGCGATGGCGCCGGAACTTTTACAAGCGGCGGCTTTACTTTTCAAAACAGTTACGATGCCGAATGGGGAAGTTGGACAGGGTTTGCCGCTTCTTCAGAAAAAGATACCACAACGGCTGGCTGGAGCAACCAGTACAGTGCCATTGCCGGAGAAGGTGCACTGGAAACAAACACCTATGCAGTGACCTATCCGCTGGGTTTCTCTGAAATTGAATTCAACGAAAATACAGTTTCCGGATTTTACATCACAAATTCAACTTATGCTTACCTTTCGATGGCAGAAGGCGACGATTATGCCAAAAAGTTTGGCGGACCCGACGGAAACGATCCCGACTGGTTTAAAGTGACCATCGCAGGCATTTCCTCGTCGGGCGATACTACTTCGACTTTGGATTACTACCTGGCCGATTTCCGGTTTGACGACAATGAACTGGATTACATCGTCGATGACTGGCGGTGGGTAGATTTATCTTCATTCGGAAAAATTTCAAAACTACGGTTTAGTTTATCATCTTCCGATATGGGTGACTGGGGAATGAACACACCCGGATACTTTTGCATCGACCAGTTGAACCACCAGGATCTTCCGCCTGAAGTCGTAAATCCGGTTGCTGCAATTGGTGAGGAAACCAATCCTGAAAGGGTTTTTTATGTGAATCTTGACCCGGTTTTTTCAGATCCCGATAACCCCGATTCACAAATTGAATTTGCGTTGGAACACATTGAAAATCCCGATTTGTTAACGGGTACCATTGTAAAAGGCGGAAATCCCGACCAACCGGAAAAAACCATGTTATCGTTAAATATTACGCCTGAAATGACCGGTGAGTCGGAGGTAATAATTTCTGCCACCTCCAACGGAAAAAAAGTATACCACAGTTTTAGCGTGTTGGTGCAATATCCGGTAGCCGCTGAATTAATTGCGCTCGAAGAATTAAATGTTTATCCAAATCCTTTTAAAAATCATTTAAACATCAATTTACCGTCTGGTACAAAAAATATTACTTTGATAAACCAATCCGGTCAGGTTGTTTACAAAAAACAGTTGCGTGACGAAAACAACATCAGGTTATCGGCTTTAGACAGCTATCCGGCAGGAGTTTATATTCTGATTGTTGAAGCTGCCGGAAACAACATAAGCCGGAAAGTTTTAAAATTTTAGCAGAAGTAAAACAGCAGCATTGTTTTTTTGTTATCATATCAATAAAAGGATACAAAAGTATTTTGTTGAATGCAATAAAAACAGTTTATTTGTAGCATTGTCAAATAATTACAGACAATCAATGCAAATTTAATTTAAAGGAAAATTCCTTAAGAAAAATAATAATAAACAGAAAGAATTATGGTGGAGATAGCAAAAAATTCAATGGTTACGTTGACATACGATTTGAGGATTGACGACGAAAAAGGAGAGGTAATCGAACAGGCAACTTCCGAAAAACCATTGCAGTTTTTATATGGAGCAGGAGTGATGTTGCCCAAATTCGAATCGCACCTGGCCGGCCTTAAAGAAGGCGAACCTTTTACCATCAAATTAACAAAAGATGATGCTTATGGCGATATAAACAAAGATGCCATTGTGGAATTGCCCAAGCATGTTTTTCTTGTTGATGGAAAGTTTGACGATGAACTGATTAAAGTTGGAAACGCTGTACCAATGATGAGCAGCAATGGCCAGCGATTGAACGGTATTGTACTTGAAATAAATGACGATAATATAAAAATGGATTTTAATCATCCGCTGGCAGGTGAAGATTTACACTTTGCCGGAAAAGTGATGGAGGTGCGCGAAGCTACCGAAGAGGAAGTAGCTGCAATACTTTCCGGCGGCGGTTGCGGCTGTGGCTCCGAAGGTTGCGAAGACGATTCCTGCGACTCTGATCACAGTGGTGGCTGCGGCTGCGGTTGATAATCAAATTTTTTATTATTGTACTTTTTATTTACTTTAACCCCGTTTTCTTGAACATTTGCAAGAAAACGGGGTTTTTTTAAAGGTGATGATGAATACATTTGGAAACATATTTAGATTAACTTCTTTTGGCGAGTCGCATGGCCGCGGAATAGGAGGAATTATTGATGGCTGTCCGGCCGGGGTTGAACTCGACTTTGATTTGATTCAGAAAGATTTATCGAGAAGAAAACCGGGGCAGTCGAAAATTACCACCCAACGAAAAGAGCCGGACGAAGTGGATTTTTTATCCGGAATTTTTGAAGGAAAGACACAGGGCACTCCCATTTCTTTTGCCATCTGGAACAAAGATCAGCATTCAAAAGATTACAACGATTTGAAGGATGTTTTCAGGCCATCGCATGCCGATTATACCTATCAGAAAAAATATGGTACACGCGATTATCGCGGGGGCGGAAGATCATCTGCACGCGAAACAATTGCGAGGGTAGTTGCCGGTGGAATTGCCAAACAAATTCTAACTAAAGAAGGAGTTTCCATCCAGGCATTTGTTTCGCAGGTTGGTGAAATAAAGTTAGAAAAATTTTACGCTGAACTGGATCTTTCCAAAACCGAAGAAAATATTGTGCGGTGTCCAGATCCGGAAACTGCTGAAAGAATGATTGCCCGGATTGAAGATGCCGGAAAAAACCATGATACTGTGGGCGGAGTAATTACCTGCGTGGCCAAAGGTGTGCCCGCCGGTTGGGGCGAACCTGTTTTTAACAAGCTGCATGCCGATCTCGGTTTTGCCATGCTCGGAATCAATGCCGTTAAAGGCTTTGAATACGGCTCAGGATTTGCCGGTACAAAACTAAGTGGTTCGGAACACAACGACGTGTTTTATAAAACTGAAAGCGGCGTACGTACCAAAACAAACAACTCGGGAGGAGTTCAGGGGGGGATTTCCAACGGCGAAGATATTTATTTTAATGTGGCGTTTAAGCCCATTGCAACGCTTTTAAAAGAACAACATACTGTAGATAAGCAAAACAACGAGATAACTATTAATCCGAAAGGCCGGCACGATCCGTGCGTTTTACCGCGTGCGGTTCCCATTGTTGAAGCGATGGCTGCGCTCGTGCTGGCCGATCATTATTTATTAAGTAAACTAAATTCAATTTAATATGCCCAGAAGAAAGAGAAACAGAAGGATTCAGGTGCCCCCGGTAATTAAAGGAATGTCGGTTTTTGGCGTACGAGGCCGCAAATCGAACGAAGTAATTTTGCGCATCGAGGAATATGAAGCCATCCGGCTGCTCGATTACCAAAATCTGACACAGGAACAGGCTGCTGTCCACATGGATGTTTCCAGGCCTACGTTAACACGTATTTACGAAGAAGCCCGGAATAAAGTGGCAACTGCTTTTGTAGAAGGAAGAGACCTTCTTTTCAGGGGTGGCGACATTTATTTCGACAAAAACTGGTTTAAATGCAATAAATGCCAGGCCAGTTTTAACCAGCACGACGATACAAAACCAAAGTGCCCGGTTTGCAGCTCCACTGATGTTATGTCGCTCAACGATTATTATTCACAATCATAAAAAATCATAACATAACAAAAAAAAATGCCACCGGGCCAATACCCGGTGGCATCCAATCAAGTTGTGATAAAACCAGAGCCTTTATACAAAAGGATATACAAGTTACAAAATTTTCATTGTATTTTCAATGCCTTATCCGATTAATTTTCAATGTGTAAATCCAATCCCCCGACGAGACTGACCTGAACACTTTTTTTTTGATTTTCAGACCCGAAACTTTTCCTGTTTCAGATTAACATATTTTCTCATTTCTACCTTTAAAAATATCCCGTAAATTATATCTTTGCATCTCAAAAATTTACTTTGATTCAGAATTAAGTTCATTTTAGATTATGAAGATTAGGAAACTGCTGCGGATTTTACACCGCGATTTTGGCTATTTCATCGTGGGAATGACTGTTGTTTATGCGTTGTCGGGAATATATTTAAACCACCGGCACGATTTTAATCCCGATTACAAAATATTTTTCATCGAGTTTCAGACGGATATTACACCGCAAGCCGAGATTGACGAAACTGCCGTGCGCCGGGCCCTGGAAAATCAGGAACGCGATGTGGTGTATAAAAAGCACTACATTAACGGGCAGGGCCGGATTAAAGTTTTTATTGAAAACGGCGAAGCCATTATCGATCCCGAAACCGGAGAGGCTTCCATGAGTTATTTGCAGCGGCGCCCCATTATTTTTGAAATGAACAAACTGCACAAAGCTTCTATCGGTACACTTTGGAAATGGGTGAGTGATGTTATGGCTGTAATTCTCATTTTTGTGGCAGTGTCCGGGTTATTCATTCTTAAAGGAAAACGTGGTTTGACCCGGTGGGGATGGTGGTTTACAATTGGAGGCATAATTGTTCCAATATTATTTGCTTTATTGTATATTTGAGAAAAACTTTAAAACCTGGAAAATGAATAAATTAGTTTTGATAAGTTTAATGAGTCTTTTGTTTTTGGGGTGTAATAACGCGCCTAAACAAAATGAAAATCAGGCTGCAGAAAAATCTGCAGTAGTATATTCAATAGATGATTTGTATGCCAACGCTGCGGAACTTGAAGGATCCGAAGTAGTTGTAAAAGGCACTGTAATGCATGTTTGCAAACAAGGCGGAGGCAGGTGTTTCCTGATGGGAAGCAATGAAGATATGAACATCAGGGTGGAAGCAGGTGAAAAAATCGGCGCTTTCAGCCAGGAGCAAATGGGCAGCGATCTCACTATTACAGGTGTTCTGAAAGAAGTACGAACCGAAACGGATGCACATAACCCGGCGAGCGAACATGGCGAAGAAGACCATGATCATGATGAAGATGCCGATGAGGCCCACCGCATTATTGCCGAAGCAGAAGGTAACGCTGAAGTGGTTTATTTTATTGAAGGATTAAAAATCCAGAAAGAAGAAATCTGAAAAATAACCTTTTATCGATAATTCAGGGAGGATAATTTATTGTTCTCCCTTTTTCTTGTTTTCATTTTCAGGAATAAATTCCAGCGACACCGAATTAACACAATGTCTTGTATCTTTCGGGGTGTAATTCTCGCCATAAAAAACATGGCCCAGATGCGCGCCGCAATTGCTGCAGGTTATTTCAGTTCGCCGGCCATCGGCATCAACTGATTTGGTAACGGCTCCCTCAATTTCATCATCAAAACTCGGCCAGCCGCATTGTGCATCAAACTTGTCGGATGATTTGTAAAGCGGCGCTCCGCAGCGCTTGCAAACGTAAGTGCCTTTCCCGCTGTTCTGGTAGTATTTTCCGGTGAAAGGCCTTTCTGTTCCCTTATCTTCGATCACGTATTTTTCAAATTCGTTAAGTGCTCTGTAATTTGTTTTTTTATTCCGAAATTCTGTCATTTTTCTTCCTTTCTCAGCTTTTCTTTTTTGAAAGACAAATAAATCAGGATGATGGTTCATTTTAAATTTCCTTGATTCCAATTCCCGGCCTGTCCACCAGCGCAATTTTTCCGTCTACCACTTTCACTCCTTCAAACGGGTCGTTTGAGATGAGCAGGTTTCCGTCCAGGTCGGCCCATTCGGCCTGGGGAGAAAGCTGAGCCGCGGCAGAAACGGCACACGAAGTTTCGGTCATGCAGCCAATCATCACCCGCATCTGGCTGGCATGTGCCAGGTTAATCATTTGATGCGCCTCGCGCATGCCGGTGCATTTCATCAGTTTAATGTTGATTCCTGAATAAATACCAACAACTTCTTTTACGTCGCAAAGACGCTGAATGGCTTCATCGGCAATAATCGGAAGCGGGGCATTTTCGCTGAGCCATGCAATGTCGTCGAGGTTCTCTTTTGGCAGGGGTTGTTCCACAAACTCGATACCTTTTTCCTGCAGCCATTCAATCATATCGAGGGCCATTTTTTTATCGGTCCATCCCTGGTTTACGTCCACGCAAAGCGGTTTGTCAGTAACCGACCGAATGGTTTCAATTATCTCCTTGTCGTTATCGCTGCCCATTTTTACTTTTAAAATTTTGTAGGGCGCTGCTTCTTTTACTTTTTGCTTCACAACATCCGGCTCGTCAATTCCAATTGTAAAAGAAGTGTGTGGCGTATTTTTGGGCGAATAGCCCCATATTTTATACCATGGCTGGTTCATAATTTTCCCGACGAGGTCGTGCAGGGCAATATCAACGGAGGCTTTGGCAGCGTTGTTTCCGGGAGCTGCTTCATCCACATATTCCAAAATCTCTTCCATTCGGAACGGATCGGAAAACTGGTCCAGGTTAAGTGTCGACAAAAAGTTAGCTGCAGTTTTCTGAGATTCTCCCAGGTAAGGGGGCATCGATGCTTCGCCATAGCCTGTAAAACCGTCAAATTCAATTTTTGTTAGCATCACCGGCGTGGTAGTGCGCGAACTGTTTGCCAGCGTAAAAACGTGTTTTAACTGCAAATCATAGGGTTCAAAACTTAGTTTTAAACCTTGTTTTGGAAATACACCTTTCATATTTGAATACGTTAATGAGGGCAGTGTCAGTCCGCCCGCTGTTATCAATGCTGTCTTTTTTAAAAAATCCCTCCTGTTCGTTCCCATTCCCGTTAAACTTTAAAATTGCTCCTTTTCCTTTTCACTTTTGCCTATTGCCCATTGCATATTTTTTTTCATGACTCCCTCAATACCAGGGATGCTCGTTGATCCGCCGGATTCCTTCAGTTCCCTCCGAACCGGAAATTCTTCTTGCGCGCATAAATGATTCTCTGCGGTATTCAGAATAAATAGTACTGGACGGGTTAAAACTGTTTTCTTTTACCATTCCCGAAG
Organism: uncultured Tangfeifania sp.; assembly: GCA_964443035.1. Classification (GTDB taxonomy): domain Bacteria; phylum Bacteroidota; class Bacteroidia; order Bacteroidales; family Prolixibacteraceae; genus Tangfeifania. The sequence continues at coordinate 109 of CAYUBV010000069.1, read as the reverse complement.
CATGAATAAATTCCGTTTCACCGGTTGAAATTGCAACGTGTGTAATTCTTTCGGTTGAGTCGGCAGTCATTCTGCCGAAAAATAATAAATCGCCGGGTTGGAATTGAGA
>CAYUBV010000068.1:0-11799 GCA_964443035.1 uncultured Tangfeifania sp. | reverse complement strand
AGATGCTGAATCCGCCAGCTGGCGGACAGCATGACGTTTCACGATTGACATGACAGTAGTCCGTTGAAAAAACTTCTATTTAAAAAAAGCAATGAATATTAAACCGAATCCATTAAATTTATATTAAGGTTCTTTGATTTTGCCTTTGAAAGCAAAGGTTTAATTTGCCTTGTAACTTTTAAATATTTATTTTGTATACACTTAAAATTCAGGTTTTAAACCTGAAGACAATTTTGGAAATTTTAATTTAAATAATTTAAAACTTACTTTACTATGTCGAAAGTTAAAATAGGTATTAATGGTTTTGGACGCATCGGACGTTTGGTTTTCCGTGCGGCAGTTAAAAAGGATAATGTTGAAGTAGTTGGAATCAACGACCTGATTGATGTTGATTACATCGCTTACATGCTCAAGTACGATTCAACACATGGCCGTTTCGATGGCGAAGTTTCCGTGGAAAACGGAATGCTCGTTGTAAACGGACAAAAAATCAGAGTTACTTCCGAAAAAAACCCTGCAGATTTGAAATGGGACGAAGTAGGCGCTGAATACGTAGTTGATTCAACCGGCATTTTCCTTACCAAAGAAAAAGCACAGGGCCACCTCGATGCCGGTGCAAAAAAAGTAGTCATGTCGGCTCCGTCGAAAGACGACACGCCCATGTTTGTAATGGGTGTTAACGAAAAAAGCTACACCGGCGACATGAACTTTGTATCGAACGCATCGTGCACTACCAACTGCCTGGCGCCTGTTGCCAAAGTACTGAATGATAAATTTGGCATACTGGAAGGTTTGATGACCACCGTTCATGCTACCACTGCAACCCAAAAAACGGTTGACGCCCCTTCGATGAAAGACTGGCGCGGTGGCCGCGGAGCCGGACAAAACATTATTCCTTCGTCAACAGGAGCTGCAAAAGCTGTAGGTAAAGTAATTCCTGAACTGAACGGAAAACTTACTGGTATGGCTTTCCGCGTTCCTACTCCGAATGTTTCAGTGGTTGACCTTACTGTTCGCTTAGAAAAAGGCGCTTCTTACGAAACCATCTGTGCTGCTATGAAAGAAGCCTCTGAAGGTGAACTGAAAGGCGTTTTGGGTTACACCGAAGATGCTGTTGTTTCAAACGACTTCCTCGGCGAATCATGCACATCGGTATTCGATGCAGGCGCAGGAATCGGATTGAACGACAATTTCGTAAAAGTAGTTTCATGGTACGATAACGAATGGGGCTATTCACTGAAAGTTGTTGAGCTGATTGAATACATGGATTCAGTAAAATAATTCACCTATATATATAATGGTATAAAAGGATGTCTTTTTCGACATCCTTTTTTTGATCGTTTATTCATGCCTCAACGATTCAATGGGATCCAAACCGGCAGCTTTTTGAGCCGGGTAGTATCCTGAAACAATTCCTACCACAAAGCAGAGTATCACTCCCAGAATTATCCAGGTCCACGGTATTATAAAAGCCGTTCCTATCATTACCGAAACCATATTGCCGATAAAAATACCAATTGCGATTCCGAGAATTCCACCAATCTGCCCGATAATAATTGCTTCCACCAAAAACTGCTGCTTAACGGTGAAACCTTTGGCACCAATGGCCTTTCGAATGCCGATTTCCCTGGTTCGCTCGGTTACCGAAACCAGCATAATGTTCATCAATCCAACAGCAGCTCCGAAAAGAGTAATAAACCCGATAATGGTTGCAACCAGCGTAATATTCTTAATATTGTCTAAAAGAATATTCACAAGATTGTCGCTCTTTTCAATGTTGAAATCGGTTTCATCCAACGGATCGAGGCCGCGGACATTCCGGAAAACTGCTTCGGTTTGGCCGATTGCCACATCCATTAACTCCGGCCGCGAAACTTTTACCTGGATATCGAAACTCATGTTGGGCCGTGAAAAATAGTTGCGGACATTTGTATACGGCAGAAAGCAAACCAGGTCGTTGCTGTTGCCAAATCCGCTGCCTTTTCCTTTCAGCGTTCCGATGACCTTGTATTTTCCGCTTCCGATGCTCACTACTTTTTGAAGCGGATTTTCATCTTTACCAAAAAGCTGTTTTACCAGTTCGCTGCCAAGAACAACCACACTTCTTCCTGAATGAATTTCAGATTCTGTGAAACTTCTTCCCAAATCAATTTCATAACCTGAGGTAATGAGGTAATTATCATCGATGCCCCGAACACCTATATTGGGATTTGTTTTTTCAGAACCATATTTAACGGTAGCAGCGCCGGTAGCATAAACCGAAATGGCGGTGGAGGCCGGAAAATCGAATCGTTCTTTAAATTCTTTGGCCTGATAAAATGAAATATGGGCATGGTTTTTACTCCGGTACCTTTTATTTCCAACCTGCACCTGCATCCCTCGGCTGGTAATTGTAAATGTATTGGCGCCCATAAATGTAAATTCTTTTGTGATGGAGTTTTTAATGGAATCGATAGCTGTTAAAATTCCTATTAAAGCCGTTATTCCTACAGCTATAATCAAAACAGTCAGCACCGTACGAAGCATGTTCGTACGCACCGACTGGAATGCAATTCTGATATTTTCTGCAAACAAGGTGGCTTGTCGCATTCGTCCGTTTTTTCTTGATTAATAAATTAATGAATCAACTTTTAATTAGTGATACAAATCAGCAGAACATTACAATTCCAGATTTTACAAATTGGCATGAATTGGTGAACAGGTGACGCTTTTGTTCGAGAATTTTTATGCCTTAATGTTTTTTAACATTTTTTAAACCAGTCCGGAATATGATTAAAATCAATTCTAAATCATAAAAATTATTGTTTAAAATGGTTCTAAATCAGTTTTTTGAAGATCCTTTAATTTTGATAATTATTTTTTAAAACAGTGAGATTATCGTTTTTATCGAAAAGTTGTCAGCCTGAATACTTGTTTTTTGCCGGAAATGATTTATAAATTTGAATTCAGTTTAACTGAAGGATATGATTTATCATTTTAAAATCACCTCGCAGGAATCAAATAATTTCCACCTTGAAGTGGAAGTCGACGGAAAAAATACATTTTTCGACTTTCACACGAGCATACAACAAAGTCTCGGTTTTGAATCGCACCAGTTGGCGTCCTTTTTTATTTCCGACGAAACATGGAGGAAATACACGGAAATCTCGCTGCTCGATTTGGGATTAAACGGTGGAGTTTATCTCACAATGCAAAAAACCAGGCTGGCTGACCTGCTGAAACCGGAGAACAGACAACTTATTTACACGTTCGATTTTTTTAACGACAGATCTTTGTATATAGAACTAACTGGAATTATTATGGAAAGAAATCTCAAAGAACCAAAAGTCACCTTGAAGCAGGGTGACGCCCCCGTACAGGTTTTTGGTGAAGAACCAGAGAGCCCGGAGGCTGCCACTCTTCAGGAAGAAGAGGTTTTTATGGATTTTGGTATAGTTGATGATTACACCGAGCTTTTCGGAGAAATGGAAGACCTATAGTTTTTCACCTGTACAGAAAAGCCTTAAAGTATTTAACAGACTGCTCAGTTCATTTTGAGCAGTCTTTTTTTTGTACTTTCTTTACAAGAGAAATTTACCCAGAATGTCAAAACACCTCGTTGTACTTGCCGGCCCCACCGGAATTGGAAAAACATGGGCAGGAATAAAAATTGCCCGGCATTTCAATACCGAGATTGTTTCTTCCGATTCGCGGCAACTGTTTAAAGAGCTGAGCATCGGAACTGCCGTTCCTTCCAAAGAGGAGCTTTCGGCAGCGACACATCATTTTATTCATTCACATTCAATTTTCGATAATTACAACGCCAGCCAATATGAAAAAGAGGCAATAGCTTTGCTCGAACAACTTTTTGAAAAACATGAAATTGTATTGATGGTTGGCGGCTCCATGCTATACATCGATGCCGTTTGCAAAGGAATAGACCAAATGCCCGATGCGGACCCGGAATTGCGGAAAAACCTAAAGAATCAGTTGAAAACTGAAGGACTCGAAAATTTAAGAAGACAACTAAAAAGGCTGGATCCGGACTATTACAGCAAGGTGGACCTGCGCAACCCGGCTCGCATTATTCATGCACTTGAAATAAGTTTGATGACCGGAAAACCTTATTCATCGTTTCGTTCAAATCCGCAAAAGCAACGTCCGTTTTCCATCCACAAAATAGCGCTCGACTGTAACAGGCAGGAATTGCACCACCGTATAAATCAACGAGTCGATAAAATGGTGGCCAGTGGCCTGGAAGAAGAAGCCCGCCGGTACTACAATCAAAAAAACCTGAATGCATTGAACACAGTTGGCTACCGTGAGTTTTTCGCTTATTTCGATGGCGAAATTTCAAAAGAAAAAGCCATTGAACTAATTAAACGGAATTCGAGAAGATACGCCCGGAAGCAACTCACATGGTTCCGAAAAGACCCTGACACAAACTGGTTTGAACCTAACCAAACGGATGAAATTATTTCTTTTATTGAAAATAAAATTACTGAAAATGAGTAACCAGGGTAATTTCATAATACGAGTTTACGGATTGATATTGAACGACAAAAAAGAGGTTTTGCTCACCGATGAATTTCAGATGGACATGAAAATGACCAAATTTCCGGGCGGCGGCCTTGAATTTGGAGAAGGCCCAATTGATTGCCTGAAACGTGAAATGGCTGAAGAATGCAACGGCCAGAAAATTGAAAACATCCGCCATTTTTACACTACCGGTTTTTTTCAAAAAGCCCAGTTCTACGAAAACCACCAACTCATTAGCATTTACTACACAGCAAACCTGAAAGATCCGGTGAAATTCAAAATCTCAGACAAACCTTTTGATTTTGAAAAGCTGGCCAACGGAAATCAAAGTTTCAGGTGGATTAAAATAAAAAATCTGGAAAAAGATGAATTATCTTTCCCAATTGATAAATTTGTTGCGCACAAACTAAAGGAGCATTACAGCGAAAAAGATTGAATCAGAAAGGAAGCCGGCAATAAACTGAGATTTATGAATTACATAAAAAAAAATATCCTGGAGCAAAATGAGTTAACCGCAAAAATTGCTGCCGACGTACAATTCCTGGAAAATATTGGGCAGGTGATTAATATCATTGTCAACGCCTATAAAAAGGGGAACAAAGTAATGTTTTGCGGAAACGGCGGAAGCGCTGCCGACGCGCAACACCTCGCTGCCGAACTTTCAGGGAAATTTTTTCTTGATCGTGAACCATTGGAAGCCGAAGCGCTGCATGTAAATTCATCGTACATTACAGCGGTAGCCAACGATTATTCGTTCGATAAAATTTACTCCCGGTATGTTTCGGGTGCCGGCCGGAAAGGTGATATTTTAATTGGATTGTCGACCTCCGGAAATTCTGAAAACATTATTCAGGCTTTTGCCGCTGCCCGCAAAAATCAAATGATTACAATAGGATTTACCGGCCAAACCGGCGGCAGACTTCGGGAATTGTCTGACTATCTTATAAATATTCCTTCAGGAAATGTACCACGCATTCAGGAAATGCACCTGTTAACCGGACATATTATTTGTGAAAAAGTAGAAAAAGAACTTTTCGGCAATGAAGCGGACGAGGAAAAACCAAAAGACTTTTCCTGAACAGGATAAGAATTATAAATGTTTAAAAAGAACTTTTTTTCAGAATTGCCTTTGAAATTAATTCTGGTTAAAATCTGATTTTTGAAAGTGGCACTATTTTGGTAATAACAAAAATATTAAAGATTTTAGGGTCTGGTTCTGAAAGGACATTAATTTTAAGGGAGAACAAAAAAATTGCAGCACTTTACAAAAGCGGAAATACGACAGATTGAAGACCGTTACCAGGATTTTCTGAAAGCTATTCAGCACAAATTCGATGAAGAGCGGTTGGCGCGAATTGAAAAAGCTTTTCGGTTTGCCAATGCTGCACACGATGGAATCAAAAGAAAATCGGGTGAACCATACATTATTCATCCAATTGCCGTAGCAAAAATTGTGGCCACCGATTTAGGATTGGGAGCCACTTCCATTTGTGCTGCCATTTTGCACGATGTGGCAGAAGACACTGAATATTCCATTGCCGACATTGAAAATATGTTTGGCAAAAAAGTAGCCCGCATTGTGGATGGCCTTACAAAACTCTCGGGTGATTTTGATTCGCGGCAGGTGCTTACTCTCAAAAAAATGCTGATGACCCTGTCGGACGATATCCGGATAATCCTTATTAAAATTGCTGACCGGCTCCATAATATGGAGACACTCGAATCGATGCCGGCCCACAAAAGAGTAAAAATCGCCGGAGAAACGCTTTACCTCTATGTTCCGCTGGCACACCGGCTCGGATTGTATGCCATTAAAAGCGAGCTGGAAGAATTGAGTTTCAAATACAAACACCCCGAAGAACACAGTCGGATTTTATACATGCTACACAACCAGGAAGAGAAACGAAACTACCTGATTAATGAATTTATCCGGCCCATAAAAGAAAAATTCGTAGAAGAAAATATTGAAAGCACAGTTACCCACCGCTTGAAATCGACTTACTCCATTTGGCAGAAAATGCAAAAAAAAGGAGTAACTTTTAACGAAATATACGATATCCTGGCAGTGCGAATCGTAATTAAAGCCCACCCGGGAATTTCAGAAAAACGGCAGTGTTTCGATGTGTTGTCGCTAATAACAGATATTTACAAGCCGCGGCCTGACCGGATTCGCGACTGGATTACCCTGCCGAAAGCAAATGGTTACGAATCGCTTCATGTTACAGTGATGGGCCCCCAGGGTATGTGGGTGGAAGTGCAGATTCGTACCGAGCGGATGGATGAAATTGCCGAACACGGATTTGCAGCCCATTATCGCTACAAAGACATCAGCACTTTTGAAAACGAACTGGATACCTGGATCGAACGCATCCGCGATCACCTCAGAAATCCGAATTCCGATGCTTTTGAATTCCTCGATGATTTTAAACTGAATTTATATTCTTCCGAAATAAATGTTTTCACACCAAAAGGCGATATGGTTTCGTTGCCGCAAGGTTCAACAGTGGTTGATTTTGCCTACGAGATTCATACTGATTTGGGAGATAAATGCATCGGGGCCAAAATAAATTTCAAACTGGTGCCCAGCAGCCATGTGCTTCAAAGTGGCGATCAGGTTGAAATTCTTACGTCCGAAAAACAAACTCCAAAGCTTGAATGGCTGAAATATGCAACCACAGCCAAAGCCCGATCAAATATCAAAAGTGCCTTCAAACTCGAAAAAAAGGAACACATCGAGAAAGGGAAAGAAATTGTTGAGGAGGCCATCAAAAAAAGCAATGCACCGCTCACCTCCAATAATTTGAAAAAAATTATTGCCCATTACAACCTGAACAACAAAGAGCAGCTTTACTCGGAGGTGGGAATGGGATTTTTGGAACTTGATAATATAAATGAAATCCTGGTTAAAAAATCGCCCAATAAACTGGTGAAATACTGGAATATAACCTTTGGCCGAAAGAATAAAGATGAAGAAAAACCAAACAACCAAAAAGAAAAGGAAAACGGTAACAAAATTGATAAACGGAAACCGTTTGTGCTGAAAGAGGCACAGGATAACATCTCCTATTCACTGGCCAAATGCTGCAACCCCATTCCGGGTGATGAAGTGATTGGTTACCTGACCACCGATGATCATGTCATCATTCATAAGACCGGATGCAAGGAGGTTGAGAAATTCCTGTCAAGCCACGGCGACCGGATAATTACTGCCGAATGGACCCGTTTCAAAAAACAATCGTACCTCTCCCGTCTGCGGCTCGAGGGTTTCGACCGGCTCGGTATTTTAAACGATGTAACAAATGTTATTTCCAAGCAACACAGCATTAACATGCGCTCGGTACAAATAGATACGAACGACGGTGTTTTCAAAGGCGATTTGTTTATTTATATCCACAATGCCGACGACCTGAAAGAACTGATTACCCAATTAAAAAAAATCAGGGGAATCGACAGGGTTTCGCGAATTGAAAACCTGAGCGATTAATTTCGAAATCATCGCAAAATCAAAAAAAATTTCTATTTTTGAGTCCTATTTAAAATTAGTTTAAATATGAATAGCCACAAAACCAGGGAAACGGTAAGAAATATGTTTACAGAATACCTGGAGAAAAACGGCCATCGAAAAACTCCGGAAAGGTTTGCAATTCTTGATGAAATATACTCAAGAGAGGGGCATTTTGACATTGAGTCGCTCTATATTTCCATGAAAAACAAAAAATACCGGGTAAGCCGTGCTACTTTATACAATACAATTGATTTGCTGCTTGAATGCAAGCTGGTTGTCAAACATCAGTTTGGCAAAAATATAGCCCAGTTTGAGAAGGCTTTTGCCACCATGCAACACGATCATCTGATTGACACGTCGAATGGGAAAGTGGTTGAATTTTACGATCCGCGGATAAGGGAAATAATTGAAGATGCCTGTCTGAAAAACAATTTCAAGCTCTCGCACCACACCCTTTATATTTACGGCCAATCGATGAACGACGATTAAAATGACCATCTTAATATTAAATAAAATCCTCCGCAACCGGAGGATTTTTTATGCTTTCATTTAAAAATATTTGTACTTTTAGTGGCTGAAATGATTAGCCGTGGAAACAAATCTTTACAGGTAGTGTTTTCACGGTTTCGTTTGTGAATAAAAATCAAAAAATCATGAGTGTAGATGTATTGCTGGGCCTTCAATGGGGCGACGAAGGAAAAGGAAAAGTAGTTGACGTACTGACACCGAAATATGATGTTATTTCCCGTTTTCAGGGAGGTCCGAATGCCGGTCATACACTGGAATTCAACAACATAAAAATGGTTTTGCACACCATTCCGTCAGGAATTTTCAGGGAGAACAAGATAAATATTATCGGGAATGGCGTGGTAATCGATCCCATTGTTTTTAAAGAAGAAATTGATTCGCTGAAAAAGCTGGGATTCGATCTTTCGAAAAATCTTTACATTTCAAAAAAAGCACATTTGATCCTTCCTACCCACCGGATTATCGATGCTGCCTCGGAAGAGAAAAAAGGAATAACAAAAATAGGTTCCACGCTGAAAGGAATTGGACCTACCTATAAAGACAAAATTGGCCGCGAAGGTTTGAGGGTAGGCGATTTAATTCACGATTTCGATGAAAAATACAATGCACGCATCGAAAACCATAAAATTCTATTGAAGGAATTTTATAAATATGATTATGAACAGATTTTGGCCGATTGCCAGCAAGACTGGATGGAAGCAATTGAACTGATCAAATCTTTTCAGCTTATTGACAGCGAACATTTCATAAACGAACTGATCAATACAAACAAGTCGATTTTGGCCGAAGGCGCCCAGGGAACGCTGCTGGATATCGATTTTGGATCGTATCCTTTTGTAACCAGTTCAAATACCATTTGCGCCGGTGCCTGCACAGGATTGGGCCTTGCACCGCAAAAAATCGGCAACGTGTTTGGCATTTTTAAAGCCTACTGCACCCGGGTGGGAATGGGTCCGTTTCCTACTGAACTGCACGATGAAACCGGCCAGAAAATGCGTGATGCAGGAAACGAATACGGTTCTACAACCGGTCGTCCAAGACGTTGTGGCTGGCTCGATTTAGTTGCCCTGAAATATGCGGTCATGCTCAACGGGGTTACCGAATTAATTATGATGAAAGCCGACGTGCTCGATAGCTTCGAGACCATTAAAATTTGTGTCGGGTATGAAATTAACGGCGAAGTGGTGGAACATTTTCCGTTTGAACTGAACGACGATGTAAAACCCGTATATGTAGAACTTCCCGGCTGGGAAACCGATCTTTCCCAAATCAAGTCACAAAATGAGTTTCCTGAAGAATTGAACAATTACATCAGTTTCATCGAGGACGAAATGAAAATTCCGGTTTCAATTGCCTCAGTAGGCCCCAACCGGAAGCAAACGATTTTTTTGGATCAGGACTGATTATTTTGAATATTTATTCAATAATCAGAAATGAATGGTGAAGCAATTAATTTTGTTTGCTATTCATTCTTCAAAACCATAATTCTTAGTTATCTTTAAGGAATCTGAGAATTATTGTTTTTTATGGCTGTATTAAAAGAAACCTGGGGCCTCTACACCGATTTTTATGAGCTTACCATGGCTCAGGGCTATTTTTACAGCGGAAAAAAAAATCACAGCGCTACGTTCAACTATTTTTTTCGCACCAATCCGTTTAAAGGAGGGTTCACTGTATTTGCAGGCCTGCGGGATTTCCTTGAATTGCTCAAAGATTTCACCTATTCCGAATCAGACATCAATTATTTAAAAGAACAGGGTTTCCGTTCCGATTTTCTGAATTACCTAAAAGATTTTCAGTTTTCAGGAAATATTACCAGCGTGCAGGAAGGAGAGATCGTTTTCCCCAATGAACCAATTTTACAAGTTGAAGGAAATATCATCGAAAGCCAGCTTATTGAAAGCATTTTGCTGAATATTCTAAACTTTGAATCACTTATTGCTACCAAGGCATTTCGCATAAAAATGGTAGCCGGAGACCGCATTTTTACCGATTTCGGACTGCGGCGCGCCCAGGGGTTTGGCGCCATTCACGGCAGCCGGGCAGCCATAATAGGTGGTGCAGCCTCTACCTCAAATGTTCTGGCCGGCAAACTGTTCGGAATTCCGGTTAACGGCACCCAGGCTCATTCCTGGGTCCAGAGTTTCGATACCGAACTGGAAGCTTTCCGAGTTTATGTCGAAGCGCATCCTGAAAATGCAATTCTTCTGGTTGATACCTACGACACCCTGAAATCAGGCATGCCCAATGCCATCAGGATAGCAAAGGAAATGGAAAAGCGCGATGAAAAACTGAAAGCCATCCGCCTCGATAGCGGCGACCTTGCCTACCTGAGCAAAAAAGCACGTAAAATGCTCGATGATGCCGGACTTGGCTATGTGAAAATTATTGCATCCAACCAGTTAAATGAGCATGTTGTTAAAAGTTTGCTAAAAGACCAGGATGCAGCCATTGATGCCTTTGGAATAGGCACCGAGTTAATAACCGGGAAAGAAGATGCCGCGCTCGACGGAGTTTATAAACTCACCGAAACCAACGGTAAGCCAAAGATGAAAATATCGGAAAATATTGAAAAAATTACCCTCCCCGGAAAAAAACAACTTTTCAGATGCCTCGATGGAAACGGATATTTTTACCGCGACGCAGTAGCACTGGCCGAAGAAAAAAAGCAAGAACTGAAAAATATATTTCATCCGGTTTATCCGGATAGATTTACCGACATTGAAAAATGCTCAAAACATGCCCTCCTTCAACCTGTGTTAAAAAACGGCAAGAATGTTTTGGTCAAAAAATCACCTTCTGAAATACATGAATACCTGCTTACCCGTTCTTCAAAACTGCCTGATGAACACAAGCGTTTTATAAGTCCTCATATTTATAAAGTTGGCATTACTAAAAAACTAATGGAATCGCGAAATGCACTGACTAAAAAGTTGGAATAACAAAATTTACATTTGAACCATGGCAGAAATTATTCGTCCCACACTGGTCATCGACAAAGAAAAATGTTTAAATAACATTGAAAAGATGACACAAAAGGCAAAAGATTACAAATTGCGGTTCAGGCCACATTTCAAAACGCACCAATCGGCAACAATTGGCGACTGGTTTAAAATGTTTGGAGTAGAAGCGATTACCGTTTCTTCAGTAAAAATGGCCGAATATTTTATCAACCACGGCTGGGACGATATTACAATTGCTTTTCCTGTAAACATTCTCGAAATTTCAAATATTAACAGGATGGCAGC
>CAYUBV010000067.1:0-11834 GCA_964443035.1 uncultured Tangfeifania sp. | reverse complement strand
GTCTTTCACTTTCACCGCGCTGGCCGCAGCCATAAACGCCGCAAATGTTCCCTGCATCGAACCGACAGTGGGAATACATCCGGCAGGAGAAACATCGATGTCGAGAAAATTTTTCACAAACCGTGCGCCTTCCGATTTTACGGGCTTAATTCCGTCAACCATCGGGTAAATGGCGGCTACTCCTTTTTCCAGGGCATTGATTTCAGCCTCGACGCCAACATCAGCGGGCGGCAGACCGGGCACCCCCATCTCCATTCGTATGTATTTCTGTCCGGTGGCCTCTTCCACTGAATTAACCAGCGCAACAATTTCGCGAATGGATGCTTTCCCGGCATCAGCAATTCGTAACTCTTTTATCTTTTCATCAACAACTTTCCTATCAAACGGAGAATGATTCATTTCGTTACTTTTTTACAAAGTTACACATCGGCTGACGGACGTAAAATGAGATTTAAAAGGATTTGATTTTATATAAAACCGAATCAGTTTAAAAACCAAAGGCTGGTCTGATTTGCTCCACCCATTTTTTCACCCGCTCATCGGTAAGTTCGGGCTCAAAATCCTCATCCACCGGAAGTCCCATAAATTTTCCGTCTTCAATGGCTTTTGATTCTTCAAACTCATATTCGTCGGTGGGAACTTTTCCAACCAGTTTACCTCCGTTTTTTTTCAGGGCATTTGCCAGCAAACCGATGTGGTCGACAAAAGTGCTGGCATAAGTAATGTGATCGCCCAGTCCGAAAATGGCGAGTGTTTTGCCTTCGTATCGTACTTTATCAACTTCGGGAAGAAATTTTCCCCAGTCGGCGTTTGAATAGGTAGAATGCCAGGTTTCGCTTCCCACGGTTGAAATACCGAAAATAATTTTGTCGTATTTTTCCAAATCGGCTGCCGTAGCATCTTTTACCGGAACCATTTCAACTTTTTCGGCTCCAATTTCATCCCTCACCTTTTCAGCAACGCGGTGCACTGAACCATTGAGCGGACCAAAGAAAATTGCTGTTTTATTCATATTTTTTCTTTTTATTCTGTTTTTTTTATTGATCGTGCATGTATAATTCTCCCCGTTCATATTCGCCTAAAATCGCCAAACTCGAAACACTTTTCAAAACCTGGTGCAACGTTTTGTCGTAATTTTTCGGTTTCTCCCATTCAATATCAACATGAAAAGTATATTCATTGGGTTTGCCAATTACCGGCACCGACTGAATTTTGGTCAGGTTTATTTCATTGTCTGAAAATACATTCAAAACCCTGGCCAGCGAACCGTAAAAATGCCCCACTTCGAAACAAAGCGATGCTTTGTTTGCTTTTTCAGTGGGATTTCCGTGTTTGGCCAGAATTAAAAAACGCGTATAATTTTTCTTATTGGTTTCAATGCCTGTTTCAAGCAATTCCAGTTTATAAAGTTCTGCGGAACGTAAATTCCCGATAGCCGCTGCATTTTTGGGTTTTTCTTCCGAAATCATTTTTGCAGCTCCGGCAGTGTCGAGTCCTTCGTGCAATTCAGCATCCGGATAATATTTCTCGATGTATTCCACACATTGCTGCAAAGCTATGGGGTGCGAATAAATATGGGTAATATCTTTAGCTTTAACTCCCGGATTTACCATCAGGTTCATCTGAATGTGCAGGTAAATTTCCCCGATTATGCGTAAATGGTAATCGCGGATTAACTGGTAATTTTTCAGCAAACTGCCGGCAATGGAGTTTTCAATGGCCATCACGGCATAGTCGACCTGGTCAGTATCTACCAAATCACAAACACTTGTAAAAGACTTGCATTCAACCACTTCAATTCTTTCATTGAAATATTTTAATGCAGCGTCTTCATGAAAAGATCCTACTATGCCCTGAACTGCGATTCGTTTCATTTTTCAAAAATTAAATTCAAATATACAAATAATGCATTTGGAAAGGATTTCTCTTTCAATTATAAAAGGAATAATAACTTTTAGAGATTGTAACTTTCGCTGTCGCTCAATAACTCATCGCGGTATTTTTCAAGTTTTTCAACACACCTGTCAATGTCAGTCGGACGGATTACAATTACAGCCGTATCCTCATTCATTGTAAATGCGTAAAGGTATTCAATAAACACCCCTTCATTATTTAAAATATTAAGCATTCGCGACAGGGCACCCGGTTTATTTGGACTGTTCGCCAGTACCACATTGGTAGTGCGGGCCGAAAATTGCTTTTCTTTCAGAACAGCAACAGCTTTTTCGGGGTCGGAAACAATCAGGCGAAGTACGCCGAAATCGGAGGTGTCGGCCACAGTAAAAGCAGAAATATTTATACCGGCATCGCCCAGTATTTGTGCGACCTCATTGAGCCGGCCCGATTTATTCTCCAAAAAAACAGAAACTTGTTTTGCTTTCATTTTACTTACATTTTTCGATTGTCGATTACCCGTTTGGCTTTGCCTGCCGTTCGTTCAATGGTTTTTGGTTCCACCAGTTTTACATACACCGAAATACCCAGCATACTTTGAATATTTCCTGCAATTTTTTTACGCAGTGCTTCCAGTTCGCGTATCTCGTCAGAAAAAAATTGTTCCTGAACTTCTACCAGCAACTTCAGCACATCAAGTGTTCCTTCGCGTTCCACAATTAATAAATAGTGCGGCTCAGTCTCACTCATTTCCAGCAGCACACTTTCAATTTGCGAAGGGAACACATTTACTCCGCGAATAATAAGCATATCATCGGAACGGCCCGTGCATTTCTCCATGCGCACCAGCGTGCGGCCGCAGGCACATTTGTTGTAAATGAGGCGGGTCAAATCGCGGGTGCGGTAACGCAAAATCGGTATGCCTTCTTTGGTGACGGTGGAGAATACCAGTTCGCCCATTTCACCAGGCGGAACGGGTTCCAGTGTTTCCGGATCAACAATTTCAGGGATAAAATGATCTTCGTTCACATGCATTCCTGCCTGCTCTTCACATTCGCAGGACACGCCCGGTCCCACCACTTCACTCAATCCATAAATATCGATGGCTTTCAGTTTCAGCTTCGATTCTATTTCGCGGCGCATATTTTCGCTCCACGGTTCGGCGCCAAAAATTCCCACTCGTAAATTCAGCGATTCCGGATCAATTCCATTATCCTGCATCACTTCAGCCAGAAAAAGTGCATACGAAGGTGTGCAGGCAATTACGGACGTTCCAAAATCCTGCATCAACTGAATTTGTTTTTTGGTATTTCCTCCGGATATTGGAATTACCGTGGCCCCGAGGTTCTCCGTACCGTAATGAAGCCCAAGGCCTCCGGTAAAAAGTCCGTAGCCGTAAGCCACCTGAACAATGTCATTTTTATGAACGCCGGCCATGCAAAGCGCGCGGGTTACCACCTCCGACCACATTTGTAAATCATTGCGTGTATAACCTACCACCGTTGGTTTGCCGGTTGTTCCGGAGCTGGCATGCACCCTTACAATCTCACTCATCGGAACACTGAACATCCCAAACGGATAATTATCGCGCAAATCAGATTTGTTGGTAAAAGGCAATCTGTTTAAATCTTCCACCGATTTGATATCGCCGGGAACCAGTCCTTTCTCCTGCATTTTAACCCGGTAGCTGGGTATGTTATGGTAAATCCGCCGAACAGTTTTTGCCAGATTTTCGCTTTGAATGGCAGCCATCTCGTCACGCGAGGCACACTCAATCTTCTCGTTCCAAATCATTTGTTGTTTTTTCGGACTATTCATACTACGTTAAATGTGAAAGAGAGCAGACTGAAATTATTTGCCGTAAACGGTTTCGTCGTCCAGAATCGGAATACCGTTTTGCTCTAACCGCTTTTTGGCTTCCAGAACATCCGGAACATCGAGCACCAGAATTGCCATTCCTGTTTCAGCAATCAACCGGCTGTAAGCGTTTTCAATATGAATGCCCACCCGGGCGATTTTAACAAGCAGTTCGTCGAGACCACCGGCTTCATCTTTCATTTCCAAAGCAATAACCTCGCGTAAAGCTACGGAGTTTCCTTTCTCAGAAAGCAACCGGTAAGCCTTTTCAGGTTGATCGACCAGCAAATTTAATACGCCCCAGCCATGCAAAATATTGCTTAGCGTAAGCGACCTGATATTTATTTTCTCAGATTTGAGAACATTGGTAATGCCTTCGAAATGAGTTATTTTATTTTCCAGAAAAACAGAAATTTCGTAAACCATAAATCTTGATTTTTTTTGATGGAGCCAATTAATTGAAACCGACTGACATTTGTTAAATTTCAAACAAAAATAAAAGTAAAATCAGAAATTGTAAGCAACCGAAAGCAAATTTCTGAAATTTGTTACATTTTCAGTATTTTTCACTTTCGCTTTATCGCTGAAATCATTGTCGCCATATGCTGCTGTGGTCCAACTCAATTCCCAGCCAAACATAAAGTTTTTATAGGTGTAAATCAGTTGCGGCGAAAGTTTATAAACCATGTCAACATTGGTGGCAAATCCATACAGCGGGCCAACCGGTTCATCGCTGGTTCCCAAATTTTTCAGGTAACCCGCAAAAAAGCCGAATTTCCACGCGTCTCCGTAAGTAAAGTTTACCCAGTTATAAATGTGGTTAAACGGTGTGTAGGTTTCTGCTCCGGTTGATGCATCTGCAGAAGCCACTGCATAACCACCCGGCAATAAACTTTCGCAAACATTCTGGCCATACATCGATTTTCCTTTGATCAGGAATTTGTCTTTTGCAAACTTAAAATAAGCAAGCGCTGCCAGCGTATTCAGTTTTTCATTGGTCACAAACCTGCCGGAAGTTCCTGTGGTATAAGTACGTGGCTGAATGCTTTTCCAGTCGAGCGCTGCGCCAATTACCCAGTTTTTATTGTAGTACTGTAACTGTGCATGCAGATTCGGCACCACTGCATCGCGCTGGTACTGGTAGGTTTTTCCCATCGGACCTGTATTGGCATATTTAAACTGGTAAACTGCACCCGCAATTAAATCGAAGTTGCCATTTAAATGATGAGTCACCCGTAGTTGCGGACTTCTGTTAAACACCTGGAACGGCAAACCGGTATTTTCATTCAAAGTAGACGGATATACCTTTTCAATAAAAGTGGGATGCCAGGTTCTTCCGAAAAGTAAATCTGTTTTGGACCAAATAAATTTGGTGTAGGCATGCCGTAAACGCAGGCTGTTAGTAGCTGCTCCCCCTGTAAAATCAACCTCCACATAAGCACCAATGGTTGCATTTCCCATTTCGAGGCCCGAAAAACCGGTTCCGAACCGGGTAAATGTGTTCAGAAACTGTGCACTTGGCTGTGCGTTGATATCTTCGCCGTTTGTGTCATAATCAGGTGCCATTGGCATAAACTCGAGCAAACGATCGCAGGCATCCAAATTCCGGCGGGTATCTAAAATAAAGTCATTTCGCACAAAACCGGCCACATCAACTTTAATATTTTTGGAAGAGAAAAAACCCTGAGAAAAGCAGGTAGTGGAAATTAGCAGTAATAAAACAGGCAATATCCGTTTCATATCATTATTTGATTTATAGTTTTTTATTCTTCAACCAACGAATTGATTTTACTCCCTAAAATTAAAAGAAAACTCCTGCAAAAAAATGCAAATTCAGCTACTTAATAACATCAGCTACTTATTTATTATGATTATAAATTACTAAAAACATCAACAATTTTTTTATACCGATTGTAACATCTGTTACAAGCCTATAGTAAGGTTTTACAGATATTTGGTAAAACAAAACGAAAACTACGCTATGTTAAAAAGATTTTTACCGCCGGAAAAGTGGAAAATGCCTGTTCTAATCGCTACCGGAGTGCTTGCCGGAGCAATAGTTTTCATTTTTTATATGTCCAACGCACATTCTTACCTGTCGGACAAACCGGAAACCTGTATCAATTGTCACATTATGGCTCCGCAATATGCCACATGGAATCACAGCTCACACCGCGAATGGGCCCATTGCAACGACTGCCATGTGCCGCATGATAATTTTTTGAACCACTATTATTTCAAAGCAAAAGACGGATTAAGACACTCAACAGTTTTTACATTGAGAAATGAGCCACAGGTTATTTTTATAAAAGAAGAAGGTTCTGAGGTGGTTCACCAAAATTGCATCCGCTGTCATTCCGAATTGCTGCTCGATCCGAAGCTAAATGCAACGGTCGAAAATTTTGATGTTCACATGACCGACCGCAAATGCTGGGATTGCCACCGGGAAGTACCCCACGGAAGGGTGAACAGTCTTTCAAGCGTTCCCAATGCAATGGTACCGCTCCCTCCGAATCCGGTCCCGGATTGGTTAAGAATAGAAAAGAAAAAAACAAACAACTAAAAAATTTATACACTATGAATTCAGCAAAAAAAATAACCGAAAAACGCCCCTGGCTGGCATGGGTCCTGTTCTTTGCAGTTGTTGTAATCATATTTCTGATTGGCCTGCTGGCTACCTCAATTGCCGAAAGACGGCTTGAAACTATTTATGTTGATACCCCAAAAGTTGATATTCCGGACTATGAACCACGGAATGAAATATGGGGAGAAAATTACCCAAGACAATTTCAATCGTATTACGGAACTGCCGACACAACCTTTCAAAGTAAATACAACGGCAGCGTAATGATCGACATGCTCGAACGCAGTCCCGAAATGGTAGTGCTGTGGGCAGGATACGGATTTTCGAAAGATTACACCCAGGGTCGCGGCCACTATTATGCAGTAGAAGATGTGAGAGAAACCCTTCGGACAGGCGCTCCCATGGAACCTGATGAAGGCCCGATGCCGACAACCTGCTGGACCTGCAAAAGCCCGGACGTACCGAGGATTATGGATGAAGTGGGACCTGCGCAGTTTTACACCGGAAAATGGGCCCGGCTCGGTCCTGAAATCGTAAATCCGATTGGTTGTGCTGATTGCCACGATAATGAAACCATGAACCTGCGTATTTCGCGCCCGGCACTTGTTGAAGCTTTTGAGCGTCGCGGAAGAGATATTTCGGAAGCGAGTTACCAGGAAATGCGAAGCCTGGTATGTGCCCAATGCCACGTAGAATATTATTTCAATAAAAATATTGCTGAAGGTGCAGAATACCTGGTCTTTCCATGGGATAACGGTTTTACTGCCGAAGCCATGCAGGAATATTACGACGATATGGAATTCAGCGACTGGACACACCAGTTGAGCAAAGCTCCCATGATTAAAGCACAACACCCGGGTTATGAAGTTTATATGACCGGTATTCATGCCGAACGCGGGGTTTCATGTGCCGATTGCCACATGCCATACATGAGTGAAGGTGGCCAGAAATTTACCGACCACAAAATGCAGTCGCCGCTGAATAACATTGCCAACTCCTGCCAGGTTTGCCACCGCGAAGAAACAGAAAGACTTGTTCAGGATGTTTACAAACGTCAGGATATAAATTATAATAGCCGCGTTGAACTTGAAAAAATGCTTGTAAGAGCGCATGTTGAAGCGGGAAAAGCCTGGGATTTGGGAGCAAATAAAACACAGATGGAGAGCATCCTGCAGGGAATACGCGGAGCACAATGGCGGTGGGATTATGCTGCTGCCAGTCATGGAGCATCGTTCCATGCACCACTCGAAATCAGCCGCACACTATCCACCGGAATGTCTATTATTCAGGAAACACGTCTCGAACTGGCCCGGTTACTCTCCGAACTTGGGTATAACGAGGAAGTTCCTTATCCCGATATTTCAACAAAAGAAAAAGCACAGGAATTTATTGGATTGCCAATGGAAGAACTGCGCGAAGAAAAAGAGGAGTTTCTGAATACAATTGTTCCTCAGTGGGAACAAATAGCAGTCGAAAGAGAAGCTTCCTGGCCAACTGCCAAGGAATTAATGCGCTAAAAAGAAAGAATACAAAACCGGGAAAAACCTGGAACTGTTGAAAGGCGGCGACCACACCGCCGGAAATCACTGGGCTTACCTGATGCTTTCGGTTACCCCGCAGTTTATAAATTAAAGTTGACAGAAATCAAGTTACCAGAAACCGAAAATTCAACCATTCGGTATACCACTTTTTTGAATGCGAAAGAAAAAACGAACTCTGAGGCTATTCAGAAAGCTTCATAAATGGCCGGCCATTGTTATTGCCTTTTTTGCCATACTTTTTGCCTTTTCAGGAATTGTAATGAATCACCGGCAATTGTTTTCGCCGGTTGATGTGTCGCGAAATTTATTGCCTCATAATTACCAATACGAAAACTGGAACCTGGCAGCAGTGCGTGGTTCGGAACAAATCAGCAACGATTCACTTCTGGTTTTCGGCAACATCGGTATTTGGAAATCAGATAAAAATCTCACAAACTTTACTGATTTGAACCGCGGATTTCCCAAAGGAATCGACAACCGGAAAATCTATTCCGTAAAAAAATTCAACGGCGAACTGTTTGCCGGCACCCACATGGGATTGTACAAAAGACAATTGCACTCAGGTGAATGGAAAAAAGTTGACCTGAGACTAAAAAAAGAGCGAATTGCCGATCTGGCACTGAAAGAAGACACGTTGCTGGTGCTTTCCCGGCACTACCTGATGAAAAGTGCCGACGGCCAAACTTTTGAAAAAATACAACTCCCGGAGTCTGAAGACTACAAGCGAAAAACCGGACTTTTTAAAACATTGTGGGACCTGCACAGCGGCGAACTTTTCGGATTGACCGGAAAGCTGGTGGTTGATTTGCTTGGAATCGTAACCATTTTTCTGTCTGTTACAGGCTTGCTGCACTTCTTTTTTCCGAAATGGATAAAAAGAAAAAAGCGAAAGAAAAAACCCACGCGACCGCTGGCAAAAGCAACTAAAACAAATTTACACTGGCACAACGTGGTGGGTTATATTTTTGTGGCCTTTTTGCTGATAAATACTTTTGCCGGAATTCACCTGCGGCCGCCACTGCTGATTGCCATCGCACCAAAAGAGGTAGGAATTATTCCCGGAACGCACTTAGACAGTCCCAATCCGTGGTTCGACAAGCTGCGCCGGGTGCAATGGGATGAAAACCTGAACCGGTATATATTTTCAACTTCCGATGGTTTTTACAATGCGGAAGAATCCCTCAATGAAAAATTACAGCCGTTCAGGCACCAGCCTCCTGTAAGCGTAATGGGATTGAATGTTTTCAAACCGATGGGCGAACTTAAATACCTGGCCGGATCTTTTAACGGCATGTTTCTTTGGGATTTACAAACGGGTGGTGTTTATAATTTTTTTACAGGGAAACCTTATGCCGCGCCACAGGGAATGCAAAATCCCATTGGCGCCAACATGGCAGCCGGACTGGTTGAAGCCGGAGAAAATGGCTGGTGGTTCGATTATAACCGGGGAGCGCTTCCGCTTTCAGGGAAACCGTTTCCTGAAATGCCTGAAAAAATAGTTGAATCCTCCCCCATGTCGTTGTGGAATGTATCGCTGGAAATTCATACCGGCCGCATTTTTGAGCACCTGCTGGGACCGTTCTACATTCTCTATGTTCCGCTGGCCGGTATTTGCCTGATGATTGTTCTCATTAGCGGAGTTGTGGTTTGGTGGAAAGTGTACCGGAAGAAAAGGTGAAAAATCAGGTAAAAATTACACATACTTTTCCATCGAATTGCAAAAACCCGGATTATTGAATTCTTGTAAATTATCCGTAATTTTGCGTAAAAATAAATTTTGATGTTATGGATACATTAAAAATAAAAAAGGAGCTTCACGAATATATTGAAAATGGAGATGAACAGTTTTTAAGACTGGTTCATGCCGTTGCAATCAATTATAACAGCAGTGAGGATTACGCTTTACCTGGCACACCAATGGAAATTGAAACGTACAGGAAAAGAATTCAAAATGCAAGAGAAAACGTTAAAAAAGGCTATTTCACTGCTCAAGAAGACATTGAAAAAGAAATGAAGCAATGGTAGAGCCCAAATATCCTGTAATTTGGGAAAATGAAGCCAAAAATTCTCTCAGGCGTATCTATAATTACATAAAAACCCGCGAATCTGTTAAGCAGGCTGAAAAAGTAAGAAATGCCATTGCAGAACTGGCAGGCAGCCTTGGTTTCTTACCACGTAAATTTGCAAAAGACCCTTTTCTTGAAACTGAAACAGGAGAATTTCGGTTTAAGGTAATCTGGAGTTATAAAATAGTATATGAAGTAACCGAAAAAGAGGTTATAATTCTCGATATTTTCCACACCAGCAGAAACCCGCAAGAAATAAAAACAATTAAAAGAAAGTAATTTTCTGCAAGCAAAATCTCCCGTTTACTGTTCCGGCATTTTTATCAACTCCACACGGCGGTTACGGGCGCGGCCATCTTCGTCATCGTAACTGGCAACAGGAGCCAGAGGTCTAATTCCATAAGGTGTAAGCCTCTCTCCTTATATTCCATGATTTATTGTCAGTACCTCAACCACAACCTCAGCACATTGCCCCGATAAAGCCATATTGTGCTCCAGGCTCCCCGGGAACATCAGTATGGCCGACAACTCCCAGCTTAAGTTTTGTTTTTCTCCAATAATGAATCGATTTCTGCTAAAGCAGATCGGTTTTTTGAATTGTAGCTTTATCTGTTTCGAAATGAATTTGCTCTTTTACCCGCCGAGCCGAATGAAGCGGCTTGGCGGAGCAGGAACCTTACAGATAAAAGAAACCTTCAAGGTTTCAAAAACCCTGGAGGTTTAAATCTCAGCACCGGGATGATGCGATTTGAAATCGCGTCATTTCCATCAGGCGATTGCAAATCTCCGATCCTCTCTGCAATACAACAATCCCAACTACTTATCTTTTACTCAGCACACCTTTCTCGTATTGCTGCACCTCCTGAATGTAGTTTTCTCCGACAGGCACGTCGTTCAGCAGGCAGTAGTAATCCCACACCGCACCAAACGGTTTCGTTTTCAGCTCTTCGAGCATGGCCAGCCGTTCGAAATAGTTGCCGTTTTCTTCCAACTGAACGAGATTTTTGGTGGGCTCCAGCAATGCAATTAAAAATGCTTTTTGTGCAGCACGCGTTCCGGTAACATAAGCGCCAATCCGGTTGATGGACGCATCAAAAAAATCGAGCCCCACATTCACACGGTTAAAAAAATCGTTTCGTGCAATTTCAGCAGCAATCAGTTTTACATCGTCGTTGAGTGTCACTACATGGTCCGAGTCCCAGCGCACAGGGCGGGTGACATGCAAAAGTACCTCATCGACAAACTGCAAGCAAGCCGATATTTTATCGCCTACCTGCTCGGTTGGATGAAAATGGCCATTATCAAGGCAAATCAGCTTATTGTTTTTGATGGCATATCCCAGGTAAAAATCATGTGAACCAACCGTCATCGATTCAGCGCCAATCCCGAACAATTTGCTTTCCACAGCATCTTTTAAATATTCTTCTGAAACTTCTTTTTTATACCCTTCATCCAGCGACTTTTTCAGCAAAGCACGGTAGCCGTTCCTGTCAACCGGCTCATCTTTCATGCCGTCAGGAATCCAGGTATTGTGCACACAGGGCGTTCCCAGTTGTTTGCCCATTTCAGTGCCAATTTCACGGCAGCGCTTCATGTGCTCCACCCAAAACTGCCGGATACCTTCATCTTTCGACGAAAGCGTAAAACCGCTGTCGGCTTTGGGATGCGAGAAATAGGTGCCGTTAAAGTCGAGCCCGGTTTCCTGTTTTTTCGCCCAGTCAATCCAGCCCTGGAAATTTTCCACCGAAATTTCATCGCGATCCACTTTTTTACCGAAAAAATCACCGTAAATCGCATGCAGGTTCAACCGCTGTTTTCCGGGCAGCAGCTCCATCACTTTTTCCAAATCCTGCCGCATCTGCTCAATCGAGGTGGCTTTCCCCGGATAATTGC
>CAYUBV010000066.1:8594-11940 GCA_964443035.1 uncultured Tangfeifania sp. | reverse complement strand
AAAAATAATTTAATTCTTATAAAATGTCGGTCAGTTTGCTGAACCGGCATTTTTTTGTTTAGCTTCATTAAACTTATTCTTTTTTGAACAGTCGAAAAGACATTAATCATTTAAAAAAACGGCAATGAAAAAAATTGGTATCGTACTTTTGGCTTTTTTACTCACTTCTGTGGTGAGCATAGCCCAACAAAGAAATTTCGATCCGGAAGATTTTGCCAAACGGCAAACTGCCCAGCTCAAGGAAGAACTTGATTTAAATAAGGAGCAGGAAGAAAAAGTTTATGATCTTAACCTTGAATCCGTTAAAAAGATGAACAAATTGCGCGACGAAAGGCAGTCAGGTGGCGGCTTTGATGGAATGCGCGAAAAAATGACGGAGATAAGGGAGGAGCAAAATAAGAAGATGAAAGAAATCCTCAGCAAAAAGCAGTGGACCAAATTCGAAAAATTTCAGGAAGAGCGGCGCGGCAGAATGCGCGAAAGACGTCGTCCGTAAAAAATAAGTTTTGTTTTATTAATCAATAGTTTAGTTTGGTTTTTAAAGTTAGGGGCTTGTGTTGACGAGTCCCTTTCTTTTTTTCAGAATGAAAATGAATTTTTCAGATGAACCATTTTTATGGCTGTAATGGCTGCTTCATCGCCTTTATTTCCATGTTTTCCGCCCGCACGATCTTTTGCCTGCTGCTGGTTGTTGGTAGTCAGCACTCCAAAAATAAAAGGTTTGTTGTATTTCAGGTTTAAATCCATTGTTCCCTGGGTTACGCCGTTGCAGATATAATCGAAATGACGGGTTTCGCCCTGGATAACACAACCGAGCAGTAAAACAGCATCAACATTTTCGAGTTCGGCAAAATACTGCGCACCGAGCGGTAATTCAAAACTTCCGGGTACTAATTTCAAATGAATGTTATCTTCCCTTGCACCGTGTTTTTTGAGTGTTTTTACAGCTCCCCGGGCCAGCGCAGAAGTAATCTCGATGTTCCATTCGGCTACCACAACTCCAAAACGCATATTTTCTGCTGACGGGACGGAATCAATGTCGTATTGCGATAAATCTTTTGTTGCCATTTTTTTTAAATAAAAAACCCCTCAATTTTGAGGGGTTCTAATATATGAATAATAAGGTTTTATCCCAGCTTTATTTCAACGCGCGAAATATATTTTTCAATATTCCGGCCTTCGTTTGAATCGGGATATTTTTCTTTTATTTCTTTATAAATAGCGAGTGCGTCTTCCAGTTCATCGACTGACTCGAGCAAAGTGGCTGCTTTCATCATATAAACAGGCGACGTCAGTTCGTTGTCGTTCATTGTGTAAGCTTTCCGGTAATGTTTCAATGCAGCATCGGTATTTCCCAATTCCAGTTCGGCATCGCCTTTGGCGCCTTCGGCAACCGGACCGAGCAGTAAATCTTTGGTATCGAAATCATTCAGGTAATCCAGCGCATCTTCATGCTGCCCCAGGTACAGGTAAGAAATACCGGTGTAATAATTTGCCAGGTTGGCCGATTTGGTCATTCCGTAATCATCAATAATATCGAGAAAACCGAGGTAGTTTCCATCACCATTAATGGCCAGGTTGAAAGAATCTTTTTCAAAATAACTTTCTGCCATAAACATTTGCGATTGTGCTTCCTGTTCTCGGGGTTCCAGGTAAAACTTGTCAAACCCCAGGTAAGCAACAACTACCAGTATAAGTGCACCAACTGCATAGGTAATCGGTTTCTGGTTTTCTTCAATAAAACGCTCCGTTTTTGTTAACGCGCTCTCAAGTTCATGTAAATTGTCATCTTGTTGAGCTTTCTTCTTTGCCATGTTCTTCGTTTTCAAAATTGTGCCGCAAAAATAGCTTTTTTTTAGAAACAGCACCGAAAATAGCGACTTTAATTTGAATATTAATCAACATCCGTCTGTTATAAAAAAGGTTTTTTAAACTGCCGATGGCTGATCGCTGTTTTTAATTAGTTTTGTGTGCTGATTGATGAAGGAAAAATAATGTACATCGAGTCTGTTTCAATTGTAAATTTTAAGAATCTGAAAGATGTTCAGGTTGAATTTTCACCTAAGCTGAATTGTTTGATTGGAAACAACGGGGCCGGGAAAACCAACCTGATGGATGCCGTGTATTACTTGTCGTTTTGCAAGAGTTTTTTTACGGCTGTCGATCAGTTTAACATCAACCACGACGAGCAGTTTTTTATGCTTAGCGGAAATTACAGACGGTTCGACTCAAGCGAAACAATTACCTGCGGACTAAAAAAAGGCCAGAAAAAACAGTTTAAACGAAATGCAAAAATTTATAAACGCCTGGCCGAACACATTGGTTTACTACCGCTGGTAATGATTACTCCATCGGATGTGAATTTGATTCTGGGCGGCAGTGACGAGCGCCGGAAATTTATGGACGGGGTAATTTCCCAGTTTAACCAAAATTACCTCGACGATCTGTTAAAATACAACCGGGCGCTGCTTCAGCGAAATAACCTGCTGAAACAGTTTGCCGCGGAACGCTATTTTGAGCAGGAACTGCTTTCGGTTTGGGACGAACAACTGATGGAATACGGAACCCGCATTCATGACGAGCGGCAAAAATTCGTGGAAAAACTGATACCGGTTTTTCAGCGGTATTATACATCCATTTCCCAGGGAAATGAAAAAGTGGGACTGACACACCAGTCTGATTTATATACCAAAAGCTTTGCTGAACTGATGCAGGAAGCGCAGCGGAAAGACCGCATGGCACAACACACTACTACAGGAATACATAAAGATGATCTGGTATTCAATATTGATAAATACCCCATAAGAAAACTCGGTTCGCAGGGGCAAAAAAAAACATTCCTTGTGGCGCTCAAACTGGCACAGTTCGATTTTATCAAAGAAATTTCGGGGATGAGCCCCATTCTGCTGCTCGACGATATTTTTGATAAACTCGACAGCAGCCGGGTGGAACAAATTGTAAAACTGGTATCGGACGAGCAGTTCGGGCAAATTTTCATGACCGATACCAACCGCGAACATCTCGACATAATTCTTGAAAAAATTGATACCGGTTACCGGATATTTAATGTAAATTCAGGGCAAATTGAATTGAAACAATGAGAAGAAGTAACACGCAATCACTGGCCGAAGCTTTGCGCGACTACATCAGCGAAATGAGAATGGAGCGCAAACTGAAAGAGGTAGATGTAGTGCAGTCCTGGGAATCGTTGCTGGGAAAAACCATTGCCCGGTACACCCGGAATATTTATTTGTCGGGAGGTATTCTTTACATTGAAATAACTTCGCCGGTAGTAAAAAACGAACTGATGATGATGCGTGAGGAAATCAGGCAGCGCATGAATAAA
>CAYUBV010000066.1:5396-8494 GCA_964443035.1 uncultured Tangfeifania sp. | reverse complement strand
GCATTTTCATCACTGTCGGAACCATGTACCGCATTTTGCTGCAAATCAGTTCCGTATAATTTTCTCACTGTTCCTTCTTCGGCATTTTCGGGGTTGGTGGCCCCTATAAATGAGCGGAACGCTTCCACCGCATTTTCTTTTTCGAGCAGCGCGGCAACAACAGGCCCTGAACTCATAAATTCAACCAGCGAATTATAAAACGGTTTGCCTTTGTGCACCGCATAAAAAGTACGTGCCTGATCGGGCGTCAACTGCGTTAATTTCATGGCTTTAATTGAAAAGCCTGCTTCATTTATCATTTTCAGAATTGGCCCGGCATAATTTTTTTTGAATGCTGTGGGCTTAATCATTGTTAAGGTCAGATTTCCTGCCATATTAACTGTTTTTTATGAATTTTTAATTGATCGCAATATTAACAAAAATTGAGAAGAATAGCCTTTGCGCCCGTGGCAGATTTTATATCTTTGTCAGTTCAAATTTTTAACGTTTTGAAAAACACTGGAAATGAGATTTTTAACTCAATCGGGAAGGTTTTGGCGACAAAGCCTGAAAATGTGGTAATTGTACCTCATGAAAATCCCGACGGGGATGCCGTTGGCTCTGCCATTGGACTGGGAGAAGTGTTGCAGAATTACGGACACCATGTAAATATAATTTCACCCAATGATTACCCGGACTTTTTGAAGTGGTTTTCATCGGAGCTTAAAATTCTGGTATTTGAAAGGCAGAAAAAAGAAGCGAAAAAATTGCTGAGTGATGCCGGTGTTTTAATTTGTGTGGATTTTAATGAACCCACGCGGGGCGCAAAAATGGAAAAACTACTGACCGGTTTTTCCGGACCGAAAATTATGATTGATCATCATCCAAATCCAAGTGATTGTGCTGATTACCTTGTTTCTGAACCCCGATACAGTTCTACAGCCGAGTTGATATTCGATGTGGTTAAGAAAATCGGTTTAGAAAAACATTTTAACCGCCAGGCAGCAGAAGCCCTGTATACAGGTATTATGACCGATACCGGGTCATTCAGCCACAATATCAATAACGCAAACACGTTTAAAGTAATTGCTGAAATGATGGAGTGGGGAATTGATCCCGGCAAAATCCAGTCGAATATTTACCACAATTTTTCGACCGGGCGAATGAGGCTGCTTGGGCATTGTTTGAACAACAAAATGGAAGTTTTCCCGGAATACCGGGCTGCCATGATTTATATTTCGAAAGAGGAACTGAAAGAGTTTGATTATAAACCTGGTGACACCGAGGGGTTTGTAAATTATCCGCTTTCAATTAAAAATATAGTTTTCTGTGCGTTGTTTACCGAAAAAAAGGACTTTATAAAAGCCTCGTTTCGTTCAAAAGGTGATTTTCCGGCCAATAAATTTTCGCAAGAACATTTCAACGGTGGCGGGCATTTAAATGCTGCCGGTGGCGAAATAAAATTAACGATGGACGAAACAATTGAAAAGTTCAGGCAACTTTTAGCCGACTATAAGCATCTCTTAGAGAGAACAAAGATTTAATTTAAAAGTAAAATGAAAACAAAATTCTTATTTCAAATTGTAATTGGTTTATTATCAGTTTTTTTTATGTCTTCTTGTCTGGATATGGTTGACGAGGACGATCAATCGCCAACAAGAGCGGAAGAAATGCAGTTGTTGAATGCTTATCTCGACAGCCTGGTTGCACAGGATCACGATATCGACACCACCGAACTTGGTGTTTATTATGTTGAAATTGAAGAAGGAGATGGTGATTTGGCTCAACCGGGAGACACACTGACTGTGGGATATGCCGGTTATTTTATCGACGGGCAAATGTTTGATTCTTCCAGTTATAGCTCTGAAGACGGAAAAATGGAGTTTGTGCTCGAAAATCCACCGTTTATTCCCGGATGGGACAGCGGCATGAAAGTAATGAATGAAGGCTCCAGGTACCAGTTTATTATTCCTTCGGAACATGCATACGGAAGTGAAGGACAGGGAATCATTCCGCCTTATTCCACACTGATTTTTGTAGTTGAAATGTTTGATATTAAACCCGCTCAATAAATAAAAAAGTAGATGAAACGAATAATAACCGGACTAATAATAGCTTTTATCGCCGTTGCATTTTTTGCGTGCAAGGAAAATGACCTCGAAAAGCAGAGAGAGAATGAACTCAAAAAGTTGAATGAGTTCATCAGAAATCACTATTCCGATTTGGAGCGCAGGCCATCGGGGTTATATTACATTTCGCTGGAAGAAGGCAGTGGCGATTCCATTCAAATTGGCGACCGCGTTCAGTTGTTTTATGATTTGTGGACCCTGGATAGTACTTATGTTACCGGAACAGGCCGTTATGAGCCTGTACAGGTAACAGTGCTGCCACCCTCACAACTATCTTCTTCTGCATCGCTTGCTAAAAACACACTGGGTTTACATGAAGCACTTACCTACATGAAAGAAGGAGGAAAATCAAAGCTGATTATGCCTTCAGAGCTGGCTTTCGGGCAATATGGCTCATACGGCTTACCCGGATTTACCAGTGTCATTATGGAAGTGGAAGTTCACAAAGTTTACCCTGCTGATGTTCCTGAAGATATAATCGATTAATCATTTTTCTCTCATTTTCATATGCCAGGGAAAGAACTTCTAAACCAAGAGTGGGTGCCGCTGGTTGATGAAAAGGGAAAAGTAACCGGCCAGGCGCCTCGCAGCAAAGTGCACGATGGCAGTAAGTTACTGCATCCGGTAGTTCATATGCATGTTATAAATCCGGGAAAAGCCATTTTGTTGCAAAAACGGCCCGAATCGAAATTGATTCAGCCCGGGAAATGGGATACCGCGGTGGGCGGCCACGTTTCTGCCGGCGAAACCCCGGAAGAAGCCTTGAAAAAAGAGGCCCTGGAAGAAATTGGCTTGAAAGATTTTTCAGCGAAGCTTCACAAAATTTACAAATGGGAGTCGGAAGTGGAGGCAGAACTGGTCTACCTTTTCACCACATCTGATTCCGGAAATTTTGGGATTCAATCCGATGAAGTGGACGAGGTTAAATTCTGGACCGAAAGTCAGATTGAAAAACAACTAAGGAAAGGAATTTTTACGCCCAATTTTGAA
>CAYUBV010000066.1:0-5296 GCA_964443035.1 uncultured Tangfeifania sp. | reverse complement strand
AAAAAAATAGCCGGTTGTTTGTGCAAATCCGGTACATTATTTTTCCAATCTCCAATACTTTTGGTGGCAATAAATTCATTTTCACCGGTGATATTGGCCGCGATGCAGAGCAGGGTAGAGGTGGAGCAGGTTTTTAGCAAATCGGCAATCAACTGGTTGTTGCGGTAAGGCGTTTCAATAAAAATTTGTGTTTGCTGCTCATTTTTAGCTTTTTTTTCGAGCGAGTTAATGGCCCGTATCCGTTCGTTCGACCGGACGGGTAAATAACCGTTAAACGCAAAATTCTGGCCGTTTAGCCCCGAGGCCATTAATGAAAGTAGAATCGAAGACGGACCGACAAGCGGAACAACGGTAATGCCTTTTTGGTGGGCCAGTTTTACAATGTCGGCTCCGGGGTCGGCCACCCCCGGGCAGCCGGCTTCTGAAATAACAGCTACATCATCTCCATTTTCGAGCGGTTTCAGAAATGAGGGAATTTCGTTGGGTTGCGTGTGCTTGTTCAGTTCA
Source organism: uncultured Tangfeifania sp. (assembly GCA_964443035.1). Classification (GTDB taxonomy): domain Bacteria; phylum Bacteroidota; class Bacteroidia; order Bacteroidales; family Prolixibacteraceae; genus Tangfeifania. Next base: position 4,789 of record CAYUBV010000066.1, on the reverse strand, counting down.
AAAAATGTGAGCCGGTCGATATCGATTGCTTTATTCACTTGTTTCATGAACCTGCGGGCTGTGCGAATGTTTTCAACAATGAAAAAACGGGTATTGTTAAGCACCGGCAGAACATTTGCCGGCAAAACATTTTGCCAGTCGTTGTCGCTAAGTAAATTCGGAATAAGAAAAAGCTTTGCCATTTCAGAATTTTTCGTAAAAATAAGAATTATCGCTGTTTCAGCCCGGCATTTTTTAAATTTGCAGCATGCATCGCACCAACAAATTGAAGATAGAAGCAACCCTTCTCGGCACCGGAACCTCGCAGGGAGTTCCGGTAATTGGCTGCGATTGCAAAGTTTGCAGCTCTGATGATACACATGACAAAAGGCTCCGCTCGTCGTTGCTCTTGAAAATCAACGATTTAAATTTTGTTATCGATGCCGGCCCCGATTTCCGTCAGCAAATGTTGCGCGAAAATGTTAAAACGCTCCGGGCCATCCTGGTGACGCACGAACATGCCGACCATATTTTCGGGCTCGACGATATTCGTTCGTTTAACTGGATTCAAAAACATCCGACTGATATTTTTGCAGAGAAACGCGTTCAGGATGCCATAAAACGTATTTTTAGCTACGTTTTTGCTGAATACAAATACCCCGGAATTCCGATGATGAAACTTCACAACATTGAAAAAGAACCCTTTGAAATTGAGAATATCAGATTTACTCCAATTCGCTGCTTTCACCATAAATTGCCGGTGCTGGGTTACCGGGTTGAAGATTTTACCTACATCACCGACACCAATTTCATTCCTGAAGAAGAGATGAAAAAGCTGGAAGGCTCCCGTATTTTAATCATTAATAGCCTTCGTAAAGAAAAACATCTTTCTCATTTTAATCTTGAACAGGCGCTGGAAGTGATTGAAAAAATCAATCCTGAAAAAGCGTTTCTGACACATATCAGCCATGGTTTTGGAAAACATAAAAACATTCAGGCTGAACTGCCCGGCAATGTTTTCATGGCTTATGACGGCATGAAAATAAATCTTGATTGATACTTATTGCTTTTGTTTTAACCACGGAAGTGCAACCAGCACCGCTACTACAAAATAAATTCCGCCGGCCAGCAAAAATGCAGTGTTCAAACTAACGTTGTCGGTCATCCATCCGAGCAACGGCCCGATAACTGCAAAGCTTATACGTATTACAAGATTGCGGACCGAAAGCATAGTTGCCCTGACATCGCTTTGTGTGTACCGGTTGATATAATTTTTAAAAATAGGCGTCGCCAGGCCGCGAACAGCATAAAAAAGAAACAAAAAGACCAATCCTTCGCGCACGACTGCAATCCCCGACAGTAAATAGCCGGCTGTAAGTAAAAAAACAATGAATAATATTTCCTGTCTTCTGCTGAAAAATCCCTCGATACGAAACGCAAATGCAGATGAAACGCCAACCGTAAGGTTGAGGGCAGTCCACAAAACTCCAAACAGCTCTACGGGCAGCCCGATGGCTTTAAAAAAAGGTTGCACCAGCCAGGCAAAAGTTAAGGTGGCAGTGCCGGTTACTGCTGAAAGGAGGATGGAAACCCGCAGGTTGGTGTCAGTTAAAAACACATCACGGATATTTTGCATCATTTTTTTTACCGATTGAAACTGATGCGCTGCATTCAATTTTGGTTCAATCAAAGTAATTGAAGCAGGAATGGCAATGGAAGCCACAAAAAACTGAAAATAAAAGGGCGTGCGCAAACTAATTGCAGCCAGAAAGCCGGCAGCAATACCGGCAATCGCTTCGGCAAAATTACCCGCCGAAGTAATTCGTCCTTCGTGCTTCACATATTTTTCAGTCTTTCCCTCCGATTTTAAACTGTCGTAAAGCAGGGCCGAATCAGCGCCTGAAACAAAGGAGTGGCCTATTCCAAGAATTATTTCGGCTACGGCAAAGGCCCAGAAACCATAAGAAAAACTATACATTAAAATACCCGCACTCCCAAGAATGCTGCCCAAAACAAGTGTTTTTTTGCGCCCCCAAACATCGGCCATCCATCCGCTGGGGAGTTCCATTGCAACAATGGCTACCGAATAAATCGATTTCAGCACAAAAATTTCGTGCATGCTCATGCCATTGTCCTGGTAAAAAAGCACCACAACGGGCATAACCAAATTAAACCACTTCGAGATTTTTATAAGGTAGAGACGTACAATATTTTTTCTGAAACCGGCCATTCAAAAAATCAAACCACAAAAATAGAAATTGAAATGAAACCTGGAATTTGAAATTCTGAAATAACATTAATCTTTCAATTTTGAAATATTTTAAGTATTTTGAATTAATATTTTTGATTTTTCTTTCATATTGAAAGCAGATTTCTATTTTTGCAAACAACAGAATAAAAAACAATACAATCAAATGAAGCTATTTATCCCGAAAAATTACAAATCGGCTTTGGATGTTGCCCAAACCGAGCAGGCAATTAAACTGATTAAAGATTTTTTTCAGTTGAACCTGGCTTCCGAGCTGCGGTTGCGCAGAGTTACAGCACCACTTTTTGTAAAACGCGGCACCGGAATTAACGATGACTTGAATGGCATAGAACGCCCGGTTTCATTTCCGATGAAAGAAATGGACGATCAGGTGGCAGAAATTGTTCAGTCGCTGGCAAAATGGAAACGCCTGGCGCTGGCCGATTTGAAAATAGCTGCAGGATACGGCCTTTATACCGACATGAACGCCATCCGCCCGGATGAAGAACTGACCAATATCCATTCACTTTATGTAGATCAGTGGGACTGGGAGCGTGTGGTTACAAGAGAAGAACGCAATCTTGATTTTCTAAAGAAGATAGTTCGCAAAATTTATTCGGTTCTAATAAATACCGAATTTCATATTTCCGATAATTTCCCGGAAATAAAACCCGAATTGCCGGAGGAAATAACATTTTTTCATTCGGAAGAACTGGCAGAAAAATATCCTGATTTAACGCCTTTCGAGCGTGAAACAAAGGTTGCAAAAGAGCACGGAGCTGTTTTTGTAATTGGCATTGGCGGTTACATGCCAAACGGCGAAATTCACGACGGTCGTGCCCCCGACTACGACGACTGGAACACACCCACAAAAAACGGGCGCAGAGGATTGAACGGAGATATTATTCTGTGGAACGATGTGCTCGATCGGGCTTTTGAAATTTCCTCGATGGGAATTCGCGTCGATAAAGAATCGATGCTGGAGCAATTAAAAATCAGGGGTCTGGAAGAACGCAAAGAGTTGCTGTGGCATAAAATGCTGCTGAACGACGAAATGCCGCTTTCAATTGGTGGCGGAATCGGTCAGTCGAGGCTTTGTATGTATTTCCTGCGCAAAGCCCACATTGGAGAAATCCAGTCGAGTATCTGGCCCGGTGAAATGATTGAAAAATGCGAAGCAAACGGAATACATTTGTTATAAACAAACTGTAAAACTGTGAAATTGAAAAACTGTTTAGTTGTATTTTTTAAATTTTTGCCATTTCACTTTTGTCTTTTTACTTTTTAACTTTCACATTTTATGTTACTTTTGCAGCGCAAAATATAAAAGCTGCCCTGGTAGCTCAGTTGGATAGAGCAACGGCCTTCTAAGCCGTAGGTCTTGGGTTCGAATCCCAACCAGGGTACAAAAAAAAGCACCTGATTTTCAGGTGCTTTTTTTATAGTGCGAAAGGTAAATATATTGTTGATGAAATTCAATTTATTGCATAATCTTTCAGCGATTTTTCCAGTTTTTTACGGGTGAAAAATATCCGGCTTTTTACTGTACCGAGCGGCAATTCCAATTCTTCCGCTATTTCTTTGTATTTGTATCCTTCCAGAAACATGTTAAACGGAACCCGGTATTCGTCTTCAAGCGCTTCAATATTTGCCATAATTTCTTTTGAGTTGTAAAATGAATCAGGAGAGGGATAAACTCTGTCGGTATACTGTGCAATATGAACATCGTTGCTCATGTAATCAAACGTATCTTTTCGTTTTACATTTCTCCGGTAATCATTAATAAATGTGTTTCGCATAATGGTGTAAATCCATGCCTTAAAATTGGTATTTTCTTTAAACTTGTCGCGGTAGGTGAGTGCTTTCAGCATGGTTTCCTGCAACAGGTCGTTGGCTTTTTCCGAATCGGACGTTAGACTTAGAGCATAATACCGTAAATTGTTTTTCAGTGACAATAAAGTGTTGTTGAATTGAATTTGCGTCATGGCATGTAATTTTGGTTATTTTTAAAAATATAAGTTTTTCATTCTCGGTATTTGTTTTAGAAAAAACCATTCCAAAAAACGAAGCCATTCAACTTATTCGCTGATTTTCAGATATAAGTAATATATTGATACGAAAAAGTATTCATATTAAGTATGAGCATGATTGTAGAATTACCTCTCTTTTGTGTAGATTATTTCCCCAAAATTACTCTTCCACGCTGCTGTTTATCCACATAAAGCTGTACCAAAACCATTTAACAGGCGATGTTTTTGATGGCGCGGTAACAGTATACAATGTTCTTCTCGAAGTCAACGGAAATACTGATTGCATTTCAATGCTGTTTTCATTTTTGTTGAAATGGATACTTTCCTGTTGCTCTCCGCCCACAAAAAACTGAAGCTGGCGCAGGTTGATTGTTTCAGGATTGAAAACCTGCAATTTCAGCAGTGGCGGATTATTTCCTTTCAGAAGCGGGGACGTTTTTTCAACCGGTTTTACCGGCATTGCTTTCATTTGGGCTTTTTCAGCAAACCGTTCCGTTCTTGTAAAAGGGCCTGCCATCGGAAAACGCGGCAA
>CAYUBV010000065.1:0-11976 GCA_964443035.1 uncultured Tangfeifania sp. | reverse complement strand
AACGGAAAGAATAAAAAGTACGGTGGCAGTTCTTACCAATGGAAAATTTTTCATAATTCTTAAAAAACTGCTTTATAAAGCCGGCATTGCATTAACCTGTTTATAGACAGGAGCATAAGCCTGCCGTCAAATTCAACATAGCAATTCGAAACTAATTAAATTACAACATTTTAACAATAAATTACGATGAAAATACTGTGCCACCGCTCCAATTTAATAATCAATAACCGGTGTGTAAATCCGGTACACCTGAAAATAATTGCTAACTCATTATAATACAACATGAAATAATAAGAATGAAATGTTTATTAAGAATGTTTTGTTCCCCGATTTCCTGCTTTGAATGCATTTACGGTGTGGTTACATGAATCAATATGCGTATTTTGTCCACAAAATTCCACAAAATTTACAACCGGGAACGAGGCATTTATCCAAAATATTAAATAAAAAAAGCATCAAAATCCTAAAATACAAAAACTTACCCCCAAGAACATTACAAATATTTGTTTTTTTGGCAGGATTTTTTAAGTAGATGTAGGGAACAAATTTATTCATTCAAAAAAAACAGGTATGATGTATAACAACCGATACGATACGTTGTCTGAAGCTTCTACAGAACTAAAAAAGAGAGGATTTAAAGCCAATTTTAAAGTGAACGAAAATAAGAAATTAGTTGACGGCGAAGGAAACCAGTTTGAGCCTTCAGATGTCACATTGGTTGAATTTCATCGGTTTGAGGGAATTTCGGACCCGGCAGACAGCTCCATTATTTATGCGGTTGAAACAGAAAACGGAGAAAAAGGAACAGTAATCGACTCTTTCGGAGCTGATGCATCAGAAATAACATCCGATTTCATGAATGATGTAAAGCAGGATCAGACAAAAGAATAAGGCAACTCTGAAATTTTAAAATCTAAGCATTACCGCATCTAATTACATTAAAAAAAGACCTTCTAAACTCAGGAGCCAAATGGTTTATGAAACCATAGTGGCAGATAAAAACCTGATTAGCTGAAAAACTCCGGGAAACTTAAAAGAATTCAATACTCAGATTATCAACACGCTGAAGATAAAAAGCAGTTAATATTTTTATTCAGAAAAAATTAGGTTTGGTGACAGAAAAAATGCCGGTCAGTTATTCCGGCATTTTTCATTCGAAATAATTCTTTTAAAGCAAAAGCAGCAATATTAAAATAATAATGAGCGCAGTACCGGAAATGTAAAGCCCAGCCCCGTCGGCTCCTTTTGCCGCTGCTTCGGATATAGCCGGATTGTCACTTTTACTGAATGCCTTCAACTCTTTTTTAATGGTTCGCACTTCTTTCTTTAATTCTTTTCTTTCAGCTTTCGTTAACGCATCCATATCCATTTCATTGATCTCCATTACCCGATCAACCATTTCATTAATTTCAGCCTTAGCTTCAGTAACTGCCTCGTTATTTGCCTTGATTACAGCAGTTTTGTCTACTTCTTCATCAGCTTTAAGATTCGATGAGGTAATCATCAGTAAAAAAGCAAGTGTAATTAAACTTAAAATTGATTTTTTCATTTTGATAATTTTTAATTATTATAAAATTGAGCGAATTTTATTCAAATTCAAATGGATATCTGAACATATCCTAAAACCATTCAGAAACTTTTAAATCAAAATATGAGCTAAAAATTCAGATAAGAACAGGCAAACAACAAAAAACATCTCTTACTTGCTCGCTACCAACAAAATGCACTTTTATATATTTTCCTGAATGATATAATAAAATATTGAAATAGTGTAGAAAAATTACACAAATAATATGCATATTTTGTGGAAAATTATCGATTGCTAAAAAAACATTTTAAACGAATTTTTAAATTTTCATGCCGGATAAATTTCAAGGTTACTTGTCTTTGTTTTTATTCTTCGAAAACAGATTAAAAATCCAACTTTTATCAATGGTTTCAGCAGCATCGGTAACATCATCCACACTCTTTTGTATTTTTAATACCGTGGTATCGATACTGTTTGCCATAACTGAATCGTAGGCAAGCCTTTTAAGAATGCCGTCTCCGGTGTTTAGCTGCCTGCTGTAGCGCTGCAACTCGGTTACCAAAATATCCGTTCGTTGGGCAACACTGTCGAGGTTGGTCATCAGCGCTTTATATTCTGCAGTAACGGTGGTGTCGTTTATCAGTTTTCCCAGGTCTCCTTCTCCCTGGTCTATTTTGTTGATTATTTCGTTGGAGGTGGACGAAAATGACAGCAGTTCATTTCCCACACTATCCAATTTTGTAGTAATGTTCCTTTGGTTTAACAGCAGGGCAAAATCACCTTCGCCGTTGTTCATTTTATTGGTGATTTCCAATAAATCATTGGCTATCATCCGACTGTCTTCAATCACAGTTAAAGCCTCCTCCAGCACATCCTGAAAATTAATCGATTCCTGTGACATTAAAACATCGTCGTCAGAAATTGACTGGGCCGATGCCGAGCCCGGGTAAATATTTACAATTTTACTCCCCATCAGCCCGTCGCTGGCAATATCTACTTTTGAATCGGTCCGGATAAATTTCTGTACATCTTTATCTACCGACATTTGAACCAGGATTGTTGTATCGTTAATAATTTCGATGTGGCCCACATGTCCGACAGTTATTCCCGAGTACTGAACTTTATTGCCTTCCATCAATCCTTTTACATCTTTAAAATAGCTTTTAACAGTTACCGTAGAAGAAAAAAGATCCTGTTGACTTCCGAGGTAAAATATGGCTATTACAAAAAGGAAAAGACCTCCGGCAACCATCAATCCCAGTTTTATTGAGCGGTTTGCAAATTTTCCCATAATTTTCGTCTTTTAATTAAAATATCCCTTTACGTTATCGTCTTCACTTTTACTGAGTTCATCAAAAGTTCCTTCAGCATAAAATTTACCATCCACCAGTAACTTTATTTTATTGGATGTCATTTTCACACACTTCATGTCGTGGGTTACAATAATAGAGGATGTATTGTATTTATCCTGTATCCGAAGCATCAGTTCACTAATTTCGCCCGAAGTAACCGGATCGAGCCCGGTGGTAGGTTCATCGTACAGTATAATTTCAGGTTTTAGAATCAGAGCCCGGGCCAGCCCGATTCGTTTTTTCATCCCCCCTGAAAGCTCAGCCGGCATTTTATCGACCGCTTCGGTCAGGCCCACACTGTCGAGTACCTCCATTACCATATCGTCCATCTCTTTTTTGTTTTTCGTTTTTTGAGTCCGCCTTACCGGAAATTCCAGGTTTTCCCTAACCGACATGGAATCGTACAACGCTCCGCCCTGAAAAAGGTAGCCCACTTTCTTACGCAATGCATCGATGTCGTTTTTGCTCAGTTTATTTAAATCCTGGTTAAGCACTTTTATGGTTCCCGAATCGGCTTTGATTAGCTGAACAATGCATTTAATCAAAACCGATTTGCCCGACCCCGATTTGCCGAGCAATGCCAGGTTCTCACCCCGTTTTAAATCGAGACTGAGCCCGTTCAGTACAGAATTATTTTCAAATGATTTTTTCAGATTTTTTATTTCTATTACAATGTCCATCTATCAGGTTTATTACAATGTGAAAAACAAATTTGTCATCTGCACAGCCAGCAGATCGATAACAAAAACTACCAGGGAAGCAGTAACTACGGCCGAATTAGCCGACATGCCCACAGATTCTGTACCCCGGCTGGAAGTATACCCTTTGTATGCACCGATTAACCCGATAAAAAAACCGAAAAAGAAGGTTTTTATCGTAGCCGGTATCAAATCAACAAAGCCAAGTGAATCAAATGCCTGCGAAAAAAATAAAACCAGCGAAATGTTTTCGTGCAGGTTAATGGCAAAAAATGAACCTAACAAAGCAACCGCATCCGCAAAAAATACCAAAATGGGTACCAGTAATGTGGTGGCCATAACACGGGTGGCAACAACATAATTCAGCGGCTGGGTTCCCGAAACTTCCATAGCATCGAGCTGTTCTGTAACTTTCATGGCCCCCAGTTCGGCACCTATCCCGGAGCTGATTTTTCCGGCACAAAGAAGTGCAGTTACCATCGGGCCAATTTCCCGGATGATTGAAACGGCAATCATCCCGGGCAACATCGATTGCGCACCGAATTCCAACAACACCGGACGGGTCTGCATAGTTAATACCAACCCCATAATAAAACCGGTAATTACAACCAGCGGCAAAGTTTTATTCCCCAGATAATAACCTTGCTTTACCATTTCTCTGTGCTCGAAAGGCCCTACAAAAAACTGACGCACCGTTTCGCCGGTAAACAAAACAATGTTTCCCAATTCAGAAAAAAATTTTTTTGACGTATTTTCTATCTGATATTTCAATTTATGTATAAGATTTAATTCCGCTTCAGTTCAGACAAAAAATGAACTAAAAGAAACGAGCAATGAATTATGAAGAGACATTGGCTGTAAAAACACCTAACTAACAACACTTTATGCAACAACTGCATATTTACAGGTTTATTTGGGAAATAAGTAAAAGTGTACCAATTCAACCACAATTCTGTGGAATAATTTTCTTACCGGTCAAATTAAACCTGTAAGATTTCAAACCAATCAAACCAATTGCATGGTATTGCGCCGAAAAATTAGTTTCGGTACAGTTTTTTGAAAAAACAATTCGTGATAAGTGCCGTTTATATTACAGATACAGCTAACTTTAAAACCGCAATGCAGACCAGAGGTTAAAAAGAATTTACAGAAATCAATGAATGCGCCATAAACAATTTTTAGTCATACTTATTTTTTTTATTTCCTGCTTTCTTTCTTCGCACATAGCGCAGGCACAGGAAAATTTTGAAGTCAGGCAGGTAAACTTCAAAGGGAATAAAACCCTTGAAAAGGATTTTCTGCTTGAGCGGATGGCTTTAAAAGAGGTGTCGTGGGTCGAAAAAGTACTGACAAAAGAAGAGCCGTTTCTTTACAACGAAGAACTTGTAACCCTGGATATAGAGCGGCTTATCAGAATCTACCAAAGCGAAGGGTTCCTTCAGGCAGATGTAAAACTTCAACCCCCGAAAATAAATGAGAAAAGAGAAATTGTAAAACTCACTTTTGAAATTGACGAAGGCGAGCCGGTTAAAATCGATACGGTTACTTTTGAAATTATGGAAGAAACCGTTTCTTTCGATGTCGATTCGCTGAGAAACAGAATGCTGCGGGAGATAGAATTAAAAGAAGATGAACGGTTTCGCGATGAAGACATCAGCACCGACAAAGAAACCATTAACGATGCATTCAGAAACCTTGGGTACGCTTATTCCACCACAAATTATTCACTCGATTTAAATACGGAGGAATTTGTAACCGGTATTCATTACACCATCGAGCCGGGGCCGATAGCAAAAGTAGGTGAAACCTCCATCTCAGGAAATCAGCACGTTTCCGCGGAATTTATTCGCAAACAACTGCAATACGAAGAGGGGCAATTATACAACAAATCGCTGTTATATGAAACCCGCCGCAATTTATACCGTCTGCAACTTTTCAGAGTGGTTTCGGTATTGCCCGAAAAAAAGAGGGAAAACTTCCGAAGCCCGATTCCGGTAAATATTTACATTGAAGAAGCCCCCCGCCTGAGCACCCGTTTTGGGGCAGGTTACGGCACCGAAGATAAATTTCGTGCATTTGTCGATTTAAACTACAAGGGATTTCTCGGTGGTGCGCGCCGTTTAAACCTCTTTCTGAAACACTCGGCACTCGAACCCTATTCGGCCAGTTTGCGCTGGATTCAGCCGCAATTTATCGGCACAAAAACCTCCATTGCGCTCAATCCTTATCTGATGCGAAAATCGGAGCCTGGTTACGACACCCGCACTTATGGAGTAAATGTACCTGTAACCTACCGTTTTAACGATTGGCTCACCAGCAAACTGACCTACTATTTCGAAGATGTGGAACAAACTGTGGAACCCGGCGATGTGGAATTCCCCGATTTCGAAAATGAAAAATTTCCGTACAATAAATCAGGTTTTTTATTCAGTACAGTATTCGACAATTCAAATCCCACTTTCTCACCTGAGCAGGGGTTTAACATCTCGGGAGGTTTCAAATTTAACGGATTTCTGTTTGGGGGCGACTTCAATTATACAAGGTTGTGGGTCGATTTCAGGACTTACCACGATATTGGCAGGGTAGTTCTGGCTTTGAGGCTGATGGCCGGTGGAATCAGTTCGGCCGACACCAGCAACTTTATTCCGGTTGAAGACCGGTTTTACGCGGGGGGAAGCAACTCAATCCGTGGATGGAATCGTGCGCAGTTAGGGCCAAAACGCGAAACAGGTACGCCACTGGGCGGGAAAAGTGTTATCGAAAGCAACTTCGAAATTCGTTATCCGCTTTTCTGGCGGCTGAGCATGGCGGCATTTTTCGAGGCCGGAAATGTGTGGAAACAATCTTATTCCTTCAATTTAGGTGATTTGGGATATGCAGCCGGCACAGGCCTGAGAATTGAAACCCCCATCGGCCCGGTGAGGCTCGATTTGGGTATCCCGCTTTGGAACGAAAAAACAAGCCCGCAGTTTTTTATCAGTGTGGGCCAGGCATTTTAATATGAAACGAGCAATTAAATACGGTTTATTAATTTTGGGATGGCTCATTGCAGCTATCCTGATACTTCTTTTGCTGGTTTCATTACTGATTCAAACCCGCCCGGTAAAAGAACGTATAGCCCGTATTTCCGAAAAACAGGCAGGCAACGTTTTAAACGGCGAATTGAAAATCGGTAAAATAGATGGGAATTTCTTTACCGGACTGAGCCTCGAAAATGTTTTGCTTACCTACCAAAACGACACACTGGCTTACATCGAAAATTTTTCTGCCAGTTATAATTTGTTGCCGCTGCTCAGCCAAAAACTCGATGTCACTTCAGCCGAAATTGTCAGTCCCTATTTTTACCTGGAACAAAACGAAGATTCCACCTGGAACGTGCAAAACCTGGTAAAACCCAGCCCGGAGAAAGAAGATACAACTTCCGGGGATCAAGGTGCTTTTGAAATTGATTTGTCAAACATCAGCATTACCGGTGGTTTAGTAAAAACCCATGCAATTGACACAATTATCCCTGAAAAAGTGGAAAACTGGAACATGCAGTTTTCTTTGTTCATGGGAGGCAGCGAGCAAGAAGTAAACTTAAATGAATTTTCGCTTTCAACCCAAAATCCGGATTTTACCTTAGACCAGTTGACGTTTCAACTGAAAAGAGATGCCAATTTTATAAAAGTGAGTGATTTTCATATTAAAACTGCAAAAAACCTGGTTGAGGGAGATACTGAATTTAACCTGCCACCCGAAATTAAAGGAGATGCAACCTTTGAAACTGAAGAGTTGTATTTAAACGAATTCGAATATTTTATTCCCGGTCTGAAAATCCCGGCCCATCCGGTGGTAAAAATAGATGCACAGGCCACAAAAGATTCAGTGGTTGTTAACCTGGAATTGAGTGAAAACGACCAGTTCATAGCCATCGATGCCTCTTTTCCCAACCTGCGGGATTTTTTATTTGGCGACTCACCCGTAAAATTAATTTACCGTTTGAACGGAGAACTGGAAAACATAAGGCTGGGGCACTGGATTGGTAATCCTCAGCTCGATTATCTGCTAAACGGGAAACTGACCGCCAGCGGAGAAGGCACCGATCCGGCAGATGCCTGGTTAAAAGTCGATGCTGATTTTAATGAAACGGTCATCGAACAAAAACGACTGAACAAACTGCTGGCCAGTCTCGAATTCGATAAAGGAAACCTGAGTGGTTTGGTCAGCGGTGAGGGCGAGTTTGGTAAATTCGAAGTGATTCCCGATATTCAAAACTTACTTGAAACTCCGGATTACCGGGCAAAAATTACAACATCCGGTTTGAACCTGGCAATGTTAACCGGAAACGACACGTTATCGTCTGACTTAAACCTGACCGCCAACCTGCAGGGAAAAGGATTTGAACCTGAAAATTTATCGGCTTCCGGCCAGGTAATTATTACAAACTCCCGTTTAAGTAATTTCAGTCTGGACACACTTTTTGCAGATGCCGGCTATGGAAACGAAAACCTGAAAGTTGACTCGCTCCGGCTGAAAAGCAAAACAGTCAGCATACAGGCAAGCGGAAATTACAGTTTCCGGGCAGCTTCAGATATTCAGCTAACGGCAGAATTTGAAAGCACAGAAGAATTTCAAAATTTTATTCCGGCGGAAAATGTAAATTCCAGCGGAAAAATTAAAGCCCGGATTCAGGGTACACCTGATTCGCTTCAGCTAAATACAACTGCCAACCTTAACGAAACACAATTTGAAGAATTTATAGTCCGGCAGTTGAACCTGACTGCCGACGGAACCCTAACAAAAAGCGATACTGTTTTCAACATTACCGGAAATGCAAGTGACCTGGCTTACCAGCAGCATAAAATGGATTCACTCAGTTTTAATGCTGAAGGCTCACTGGATTCATTGATGGCTGAAGCATCTGCTTTCAAAAGTGAATTAAATTCAGAAACAAACCCTGTTTTTGTGGAAAATTTGAATATCCGCGGGAGTGCCAGGCTGGCTCCGGAAGATACACTTTTTAATGTCCGGGCAAGGGCAAACAACATCACTTCGGGCCAAAACAAGCTGGATTCTGTAAAAGTAATAGCTGAAGGAAGCCCCGACTCCATGTTTGTAGATGCAGATATAACCGGCAACGAAATCAGCACCCGGTTACAAAGCGAAATTTTCCCCGCCGACCAGCTCAGACTGAAAGTAACCGAATGGCAGATTGATTATAAAAACCAGCAATGGACGCTGCAACAGCCTCCGGCAACAATTAAAATCGATTCCGTAAATTACAACATCGATAATTTCAAACTTGCATCAGGGACTGCTGACAGTGCACAACACATCCTTTTACAGGGAAATATTACAAGAAGCGGCCGTGAAGATTTCAGGCTTGAAGTGGCCAATCTCGACATTGAAAAAGTCAGTGATTTGCTGGAACTGGAATCAAATCCTGCGGGATTTTTCGATTTGTCGCTCAATGTGGAAGGAACCTCCGGGTCTCCGCTGATAACAGGAAATTACAAACTGAATGAGGCCTCGTTCAACGATTACCATTTTACAAAATTTAACGGCGACTTCAATTACGAAAACAGCAGGGTTACGTTAAAATCACTTATTGTTCCGCAGGACAGCGGAAGGTTTAATGTTACTGCCACGCTGCCGGTGCAACTCAACCTCGACACAATGGGTTATCAGTTTAATCCAAAAGATTCGATTGACGGAAGCATTCTGTTTGAAAAATTTCCGCTTGCCATTTTGCAAACATTCGATTTTCCGGGAAATATTGACGGAACCCTCCGTGGAAAAGTTAATCTGGATGGTACGGTTGAGAAACCCAACCCCACGGGAAACCTGAAGTTGCAAAACGCTTCTGTCAATATCGGTGAATACGGAATAGATTACAGGGATATCAGGCTGAACCTGAATTTCAGCAACAACCAGGTGGTAATGGATACTTTTAACATTCGCACCGACGATGGCAATCTTACCGGAACAGGAGAAATAAATTTTGCGTCTGATTTTTACAAAGGAGATGTCAGCGAATCACAGCTCGACTTCAATTTTAATAAATTCAACCTGGTAGACCACAGTCAGTTTAACATGCAGCTTTCAGGTCGTGCCAACCTCGGAGGCGAAAAAGGAAACGTGGTTTACGGCGGCGATTTAAAAATTCCGCAGGCCGAAATCTTCCTGCCGGCCATTTTTAGAATGATGGGCCGGCTGACCCCACGCGAAATGCCCAAACCAATTTTGGTAGAAAAAGTTGAGGAAATGGCAGTTTCTGCAGATTCGCTCGAAATTGAAACATTCGAGCCTCCCAAATCCGACAGCCTGAAGTTTGATTACCTCGATGATTTTCAGGGACAGTTACGCATCCGGATTCCCAAAAATACGTGGATTAAAAATGAAGACATGCGTATTGAAATTTCAGGGGAACTGGAGTTAATAAAAAATGAGGAGTTTTTTGAACTTTTCGGTTCAGTAGATGTGGTGCGCGGGCAGTACGATTTGCTGGGGAAAACATTTGTAATTGAAGAGGGATCAATCAGTTTTCAGGGGGGCGAAGAGATGATGCCTCAAATGAACATCGATGCGGTTTACACTTTCAGAAATGCGCAGCGTGTGAAACAGGAACTTTCAGTATCGATTACCGGCACACCCGAATCGCCCGAGGTAAACTTCACGCTCGACGGGAGCTCTGTCAGCGAAGGCGACGCACTTTCCTATATTCTTTTTGGAAAAAGAATGAACGAACTTTCCATGTCGGAGCAGGAAAGTGTTTCGGGCCAGGGAAATCTTGCTGAAAAAGCAGCGGCTTCTGTAATTTCTTCCCAGCTAACTTCATTTTTGGGCGACAAACTGAATGTAGATTACATTGAAGTTAAAAGCGACGGCGGTTTTGAAGATGCCACAGTTGTAGTGGGGAAATACATTACCAACGACCTGTTTGTAAGCTACGAACAGCGTTTTGGCGAAGTGAACGAAAAAGATGTGGCCAAATATGAAGTTAAGCTGGAATACGAACTTTTCCGGTTCCTGTTTTTCGAACTCAACAACTCATCCTACGACAGTGGATTTGATGTAATTGTAAAATTCGATGTGAAATGATCCCCACCCGCCAGGACACACACCGTGGCTCGGCGGATAAAAAAGCTCACCCGCACAGCCGCTCTCAGCGGCTCGGCGGATAAAAAACAATCCCAATCCAATCTTATCCGTCAAGCGGATCAAACCGCAGGTCGGCCCTTCCCGACAAGCGGTTACAAACCGCTCGGCGGGTAAAAAGCAGACAAAAAAACAAAGTATTTCCTTTTCCGCTTAACCGTCAAGCGGACTTTAGCCGCTGGACGGATTCCCGCACAGCCGCTCTAAGCGGCTCGGCGGATAAAAAACAACCCCAACCCATCTTATCCGTCAAGCAGATCAAACCGCCAGACGGGGCATGCAAGTATTTTAACATTACCGTTTAAACAAATTCGGGCATTCTGTTTTATAATAGGAAACAGTTTTTGGTTAATACAAAGAATCATGACAATGAACAACGATTTTTCACGACGCAGATTTATTCAGACATTGCTGACAGGCGTTTTAATGGGGCCGGCCGTCCTTAAAACTCAAGCTTCGCAAACCGGCGAAATTCCTACCCGCCTGCTGGGAAATACCGGAGAACGAGTTTCCATTATCGGATTTGGAGGTTGGGATTTGGGATTCATCGATGAAAACCTGGCCGTCAGGATGATTCACGAAGGTGTGGACAAGGGAATTACTTTTATCGATAATGCCTGGGAATACAACCGCGGAAAATCGGAAGAGGTAGTTGGCAAAGCGTTAAAATCAGGCAACCTGCGCAATAAAGTTTATTTAATGACAAAAGTTTGTGCCCGCGATTATAAAGGTGCAAAAAGACACCTTGAAGATGCGTTGCGACGGATGCAAACCGACCGGATTGATTTGGTTCAGTTTCATTCCATTCAGTATGAAGGAGATAAAGAACGGATTTTTGACCCTGACGATGGTGCTTTGAAAGCCGTTCTGGAAGCACAAAAAGAAGGCAAACTCAGGCACGTCGGTTTTACCGGTCACCGGCATCCCGACATTCACCTGGGTATGATGAATATGCCACTTGAATGGGATGCGGTACAAATGCCGCTCAATATTATGGATGCGCATTTTAACAGCTTTCAGCAAAAAGTGCTGCCGGTTGCAAACAAACGAAATATCGGGGTGCTTGGAATGAAGTCGCTGACCGGTGGATTCGACCGGATTTCATCGAGGGTGAATGTAAACGCGGAACTGTGCCGACGCTACTCACTTTCGCTACCCATCAGCAGCCTGGTGTGCGGAATGCAAAACCTGGAAGAAATGCGCTCGGATATTGCCATTGCCCGCAATTTTAAGTCACTGACTGAAGAAAAAATCAATG
>CAYUBV010000064.1:10247-11978 GCA_964443035.1 uncultured Tangfeifania sp. | reverse complement strand
TAACTCCTTCTACCCCTAAAGGACTTAAGTTTGTAAACTGTTCATACGAATCACCCTTGGGGGAAATCGTATCCAATTGGAGGCAGAAAGAATCAGGTGAATACATTTTTGAAATAAAAATACCTTCAGGCAGCAAGGCACAGCTATCTTTACCCGGCAAAGAAAAAAAACAAATAATTCTGAAGAGGGAAGGTAAAATATTGGATTTGCAATCTTATAAAAGCCAGGGCACAGATATTCTCAGACTTGGCGAAGGAGATTATGACATTACAGTATTTCCGGCGAACAACGGATTTCTCCAACCAACCTCGAACTGATCAGTCAATTTATCTTTTACCGAAATTCAATTTCTTCATTGCCTATTCCCTTCCATATTGTATCTTTAACGCAAACCAATAAACCTGGTAAAAATGGAACGAAGAAACTTTATTAAAACTACCGGATTGGCTGCTGCCGGAATCAGTTTTGCCGCAAATGCTGCCGGGAGTCGTTTTTTGAATCCTCCACAAAACAGTTTACCCCGGTGGAGGGGTTTTAATCTGCTCGATTATTTTTCACCGCAACGTTCACATAACAGGGGAGTAACAACCGAAGAAGAGTTTAAATGGATGTCGGACTGGGGATTCGATTTTGTTCGTATTCCAATGGCATATCCGAGGTATGTGAAATTTGATCCGTCAAAAAATATTACACCCGGTGAAGTGCTGAATTTTGATGAAAGTGTAGTTGAAGAAGTGTACAATCTGGTTGAGCGGGCCAATAAATACGGTCTCCATGTCAGCCTCGATTTGCACCGCGCTCCCGGGTTTTGTGTGAATGCCGGGTTTCATGAGCCCTATAACCTTTGGCAAGATCAGGAAGCCAAAGAAGCATTTTATGCCCATTGGGAAATGTGGGCCAAAACTTTTGCTTCAAAATCACGCGATGAAATCAGTTTCGACCTGGTAAACGAACCATGCACCCGCGAGGATATGAATGACCAGTTTTCAAAACGCGGCCCTGTTCCGGGTGATTTGTATCGCGAAGTAGTGCTAAACTGCATGAAAGTGATTCGGAAACACAACTCAGAACGCATAATTGTTGCCGATGGTAACAATGTGGGAAGCGATGTGATTCCGGAAATTTTTGATTTGGACGTTGGGCAAAGCTGCCGGGGATATTTTCCGCATTATATTTCGCATTACCGCGCCTCATGGGTGTTCGAAAACCCCGATGATTCGCCCGAGGTGGTTTGGCCCGGAGTGATTGACGGAAAGGAATTCAGCCGGGAAAGCCTGGAAGATTTTTATGCTCCCTGGATTGACGCCGTTAAACAAGGCGTAGGTGTGCATTGCGGAGAATGCGGGTGCTACAACGAAACCCCCCATGATGTGTTTCTGGCCTGGTTTGGAGATGTGTTGAGTGTTTTAACTGAAAATCAAATCGGATGGGGATTGTGGGAATTTAGAGGAACATTCGGTTTGCTGAATTCAGGAAGAAAAGATGTGGATTACGAAGATTGGTACGGATACAAACTCGATCGCAAATTGCTGAGTCTGTTGCAGAAATATTAATTTTTGGAAATTCAGTTTTTGAACATATTTTAGAAGTTTTATTTTTTATTTGAAACGGAATTAACCATGAAAAAAATAGTATTCTTAATCGCATTTCTTATAAGCGCCCAGTTTTCATCCGGACAATTATTAAGGATTGAATTCGAACCCAACTACGATGAAAGCAAGGTTCCCGAAT
>CAYUBV010000064.1:0-10147 GCA_964443035.1 uncultured Tangfeifania sp. | reverse complement strand
CAATTATTAAGGATTGAATTCGAACCCAACTACGATGAAAGCAAGGTTCCCGAATTTGAACTGCCCGATCCGTTGCGCACGTTTAACGGAAAGAAAATCCGCAATAAACGACGCTGGGAAAAACGGGGCCGGCCTGAGCTGCTGGAATTTTTTACGAGAAATGTTTATGGAAAAGTTCCCGGTGAGCTGGGTATTACATCGTGGAAGGTGATGGAGCAGAGCGACAATGCGCTTAACGGGACAGCACGCCGCAGGCAGGTAGATATTCTTTTTGAAAAAGACGGAAAAACACTTCATTTCAACATACTGATTTATTTGCCAAAGAATGTTGAAAAAGCACCTCTTTTCCTGGGCTACAATTTTTATGGAAATCACACCGTTACAAACGATGTGAACGTGTTGATTTCGGATGCATGGTCACGTGACAATCCTTCGTTTGGCATTGTGCACAACCAGCTCACCGAGCAGTCGCGTGGTGTGCGAGTAGACCGCTGGGCCATCGGTAAAATAATTAATGCCGGTTTTGGACTCGCTACCATTTATTACGGCGAAGTGGATCCCGATAAAAATGATTTCAAGGATGGCATCCATCCGTTTTTTTATGTCGATGCGCAACGGCGTCCGGCAGCCGATGAATGGGGTTCGATTGCCGCCTGGAGTTGGGGACTTAGCCGTGCCATGGATTATTTTGAAGAAGATGCAGCGGTAGATGAAGATAAAGTGGTTGTTTTCGGACATTCGCGCCTGGGCAAAACTTCGTTGTGGGCCGGTGCTACCGACCAGCGTTTTGCCGCCGTTATCTCAAACAATTCGGGCTGCGGAGGTGCCGCTTTGTCCAAAAGAGAATTTGGCGAAACAGTTGCGCGAATTAATAACAGCTTCCCGCATTGGTTCTGCAAAAATTTCAGAAATTACAACCAGAATGAAGAAGCTTTGCCTGCTGACCAGCATGAGTTGCTGGCCTTGATTGCGCCGCGACCGGTTTATGTTGCCAGTGCCGAAGAAGATTTGTGGGCAGATCCAAAGGGCGAATTTCTTTCGGCTTTTTATTCTACCCCGGTTTATGAACTTTATGATGAAAAAGGAATTCCGTCAAAAGAGATGCCTGAGGTCAATAACCCGATTCAAAATACGGTGGCATATCACATCCGGCCCGGTGAGCATGATGTGACCGATTACGATTGGGAACAATACATTAAATGGGCGGCAGAGCAACTAAATATCAAAAACTAAAAGGCAATGACGTGTTTTCTTTTATTTTTAACTGAGAAATTGTATTTTTCATACCTAAATAAATTTATGCGATTATGAAATATTCATTTTTGATTCTACTTCTTTCATTTGTTCTTTTTTCATGTAACGATGAACCCGAAACCATCAGTTTGTTCAATGGTGAAGATCTTTCCGGATGGCATGTCGATGTTCCGGCAATGGATGATAACCCGGAAGCCATCAATCCGTTTATCGTTCGCGAAGGAATGCTTGTGAGCCTCGGAACGCCTCCCGGGCACCTGATTACCGATTCGGTTTTTCAGGATTACCGGCTCGATGTGGAATACCGGTTCGCCGGAGAACCGGGAAACTGCGGAGTTCTGGTGCATGCTTCCACACCGCGTGCTTTGTACGATATGTTTCCCAAGTCGCTGGAAGTGCAGATGATGCATGAAAATGCCGGCGATTTTTGGTGCATTGTGGAAGACATAAAAGTACCCAATATGATGGAACGTCGCGGGCCAAAAGAAGAGTGGGGAATTACTGAAGGAAAAGCACGGCGCATTAAAAACCTGACAGATGATTCTGAAAATCCGGTAGGGCAGTGGAACAACATGGTAATTGAATGTGTAGACGATGAAATAAAAGTTTGGTTAAACGGCGATTTAGTGAATTATGGCTACGATTGCACCGCCACCAAAGGCCGGATTGCCGTGCAGGCAGAAGGCTCGGAAGTGGAATTCAGAAAGCTCGAATTAACTTATATCGATGAAATGACTCTGCTGGAAAGTCCGGAAGCAGATGATTAAATTAAAAACCAATGAAAAACCTTATTGTCTTATTGTTTGTAACACTATTTTTCTCTTGTCAAACAACCACTCAGCAAAATGAAATTCAAGTTAAAGGAGAACTTAAAAAATGGCATAAAGTAACGTTAAACATCCCCGGGCCGGAAGTTGCTGAATGGGATGAAAAGAATCCGTTTTTAAATTATAAGCTGGAAGTGACATTCACAAACGGTCAGAAATCTTATACAGTACCGGGATTTTTTGCCGCCGGTGGTAATGCTGCTGAAACTTCTGCTGATGCGGGAAATACCTGGAAAGTTCGTTTTCGTCCGTATGCCACAGGAACCTGGAATTACAAGGTTTCTTTTCTTGAAGGTGAAAATATTATAGTAAAAGATGATGGAGCTACCGGCGAGCCGTTGCCAATGGATGGCGCAGAAGGTAGTTTTGAAATTGAAGAGTCGGATAAAACCGGTGATGATTTTCGTGCAAAAGGAAGAATTGTAAACGGAGGTGACGGCTACTTTGAGTTTCAGGAAACCGGCGAAACCTGGATAAAAAACGGGGCCGACAGTCCTGAAAACTTTCTGGCTTATGCCGGTTTCGACCAGACCTCACGTTTTAGCTTGAAAACGGAAGTCCGCGAAGGAGAAGCTGATCCCAAAGAGAGTCTTCATAAATATGAACCGCATGTTTCGGATTGGAAGGCGGGCGACCCTGTTTGGCAGGACGAAAAAGGAAAAGGAATAATAGGCGCGCTGAATTACCTGAGTTTGCAGGGTGTGAATTCAGTGTATATGCTTACAATGAATATTCTGGGCGATGGCAAAGATGTGTGGCCCTATACATCGCACAACGAGCGTTACCGCTTCGACTGCAGTAAACTCGACCAGTGGGAGATTGTATTCGACCACATGGACAGCCTGGGTATGATGCAGCATTTTGTGTTGCAGGAAACCGAAAATGAATGCCTGCTCGACATGGGTTACACCGATGTGCAACGGAAAGTTTACCTGCGGGAATTGATTGCCCGTTTCGGGCACCATCCGGCAGTAACCTGGAATATGGGTGAAGAAAACGGTCCGGCAAACTGGACGCCTATCGGACAAACGCACGAACAAAAAGTGGCCATGGCCAATTACCTGAAAGCAACCAATCCGTACCCGAATATTGTGGTAGTGCATACGCATGCCGACGATCACCATCAGAATGAATACCTCACCCCGTTTCTGGGGTTTGAAAATTTTGACGGTCCTTCCATGCAAATCGGCAATCCGTATAGAGTTCATCAGCGGATGAAAAAATGGGTAAATGAATCGGAGCAAGCCGGAAAACGCTGGCTGGTAAATCTCGATGAAATTGGCCCGCACTGGAAAGGTGTTCTGCCCGATTCATTCGATGCCGAACACGATACCGTCCGTCATCATTGTCTTTGGGGAGCACTTATGGCCGGAGGCAGCGGAGTGGAATGGTATTTTGGATACCGGTATCCGCATAATGATTTGGGACTGGAAGACTTCCGCAGCCGTCATAACTGGTGGAAACAATCCACAATTGCCACTGACTTCTTTAAAAAACTGCCAATTGAAACCATGCAAAGTACCGATGAATTGATCGACGTGGAAAACGGATACTGTTTTTCGAATCCCGGGGAAATTTATGTGGTTTATCTTCCTTCTTCAGCAGCAAAATGCAGCTTGAAAATTGAATCAGAAAAATCGTTTTCAGTTAAATGGTTTAATCCTCGGGAAGGCGGTAAATTGCAGGCCGGAAGTGTAGCCGAAATAAAAGGGCCGGGCATTGTTGGATTGGGTAATCCACCCGCAGGAGCCGGCAACGACTGGGTAATTGTTGTTCAGTAATACGATTTTTTTTGATTAAGAAGAATTTCCAAAAGAAGATTTATTTAAACTGAAGTGGTTGAGGTGCTTCCGGCTCAAAGTTGTAAAAGTCTCTTTTGAGTTGCTCCTCAATAATAAATCCTGTAAAGCTCATGTCGGATGGTGGAAAAGGATAAAAAGCAAGACGGAGGTGGAAAGTTTTAAATACCAGGTATTCGTTATGAAGACGTAATCCGAAGCCCAGCCCGCTGTAATAGTTCTGGGTAAAAATAAGTTGTTTGTTCGAGCCGATTATTCCCAGATCGGCAAAACCGTAGGCTGCAATATTAAAACGATAGAATTGTCGCGGGATAAAAAGCACATATTCCAGGTTCAGGCTTAGCCGCTGTTTGCCGGTTGTTTCCCGGCTTGAAAAACCGCGGATGTAATTATCTCTTCTTAATGTCAGATTTTCAATTTCGAAACGTCTGATACCCATTAAATAATTGGCTCTGGTAAATAACCGGAACCGTTTTTTTCCGGCATGTACCTGTTTCGAAATAAAATTGAGGCTTCCCTGTATCTGTCCCTGCTCATACTCCCCGTTTTTAAAAAAGCCGCCTATTCCACCTGCCAGATAAAGGTATCCGTTTCGGTTAGTCAGAATATTTCCGTTTGAAAGATAGAGGTGTGCATAGTGCCTGTTGCCAAACTCATTGGCATCGAATCCATACACAATTTCATTTTTAAATCCCTCCGGAATATCTTCTGTAATCCCATAACTATACACAAGTTGGTCCTGTATATATCTGCGTTGGGTAAAAGTAATTCCCGACAGGTAAAATGTACTGTTTGAAAAATACTGGTTGTTTTCAGGTTCAGGAATCGGACGTTTAAAATAAGTCCGGTTGTAAAACCCGGCCGAAAGCACTACCTGTGAGTTCTGATAATGATCGGGTTTTATCTGAAAACTACGTCCGCCCCAGGCGCTTAAAAACGACAGATTCATGGGATAAATCGTTTTTATCGGATCGTCATCGAGAATGCGGTTTGTCCGGTACATACGAAGCGCCGAAGCGCCATATCCCCATTTAATTGTAGGGGTAATGAACGGTTTGTCGAGAATGAATGAAAAACCTTCCCGTTGATAAGTATTCATGTAACCAGCAGAGATGTCCATAAATTTTCCCCTGATGTTACTGATTTTATAAAATGTTTCGAGACCTGTGTATGGCTGCTGTGTCAGGCTGCCCACAAAGCCCAGCGAAATTTCATGGCCAACGCCAAAAATGTTCTGGTTATAAATTTGCAGTGCGGCTGAACTTCCTCCGTTTACTCCTCCTGTTGCTCCCAGTGAAAAACGGTCTTTGGTAATCACATGCACATTAACAAGCCCTTTATAAATGCTGTCCTGTTCGAGAATAATGCGTACATCCTGAATATAGGGCAAAGAACGGATGATGCGCTCATTTTCATACATTAAGCCGGCATCAACAAAATCACCCTCGTCAAACAGCAGCAATTTTTCAATAGTATTTAAATTCGATTTTGTATGAAGTGCATTGGCTGTTTTTTCAAGCCAGCTTTTTGCCTGCCTGCTTGTGTCGTTAAAGCTTGGTCCAAAAACTTCCAGCGATTTGATGTTTATTGCTGAAATAATTTTCCCCTCAAACTTGCTGTAATATTCAATTGCCAGCGCTTCTTTATCGACCTGCGGACGCGGCGGCGATATTAAAAAATCATAAAACATGTTCATGAGCTTGCTTTGCCGGGCTTTGTGCGCAAGGCTGTCGTAAAATTGTTCCTGTTTTTTTTCAGGATCAATTTGGTTTATAAGGGTGTCTTTCTTGTTTGTTTGTGCTTTCCCCTGATATACAGAAAACGATAGAAACAAAACAATGAAAATTCCTTCGGCTATTATGAGTTTTTTACTCTTCCTCACCCTTATTCTCATTCTTTTCCAAAAAAGTCTTTTTCAATTAATCAAAAAAATATAATTCAGAAAAATAATCATTTTAAAAAATATTAACTGGCTTTGAGCGTGTTAAAATTAGTTAAACTAATTGTTGCCTTTAAAGCATTGTATTCTGTTAGGTTTGGTATTTGTTGTTCTTTATAGAATGAATAAAGAAATAATAGTTGTTATTTTTTAATTTTGCTGCGTGAAAAAACTTCTCAAAATATATAAACGAAATATTTACGGGGTAATGGGCACCCTGGTGTTTCATATCCTGCTGCTTTCAGCTTTCCTGCTTGCAGAGGTTGATATGAAAGGAAATGTAACGGAGGAAGAATTGCTGATTGAATTTCCTGAAGAACTCCTGAACGAACCGGAACTGCCGGAAGAAGAAATTCAGCAACCTGAAGAAACCATGCCCAATGATCCTGCGTCTGATTATTCTGAACCGCAAAGCAGACTTACGAACCAGGCTTCCAAACAAATTATGGAAAATGAAGAATTTTTCGATGAGGAATATACAAAAGAGTTGGAAGCAGCCCGGCAACTTTCACAAAATGTGCGCGAACAGCTCTCGAAGGAAACGGTAGATTTGGATGATATTGAGATGCCGGTGGAAACAACAGCAGAAGGAATGAATCCGGATTCTGTAAAGAATGTAATTTATGCCGGCGAAAGCAACATTGTTTATTACCTTGAAAACAGGTACCACCTGCGGTTGCCGGTGCCCGTTTATCTGGCCCAGAGTGGTGGAAAAGTTGTGGTCGATATTCTGGTTGACCGTCAGGGGAGGGTTGTGAAAGCCGAACCACAAAAAAATTCTTTGGTGCGCGATGAACAAATTTTTTTATACGCAAAAGCTGCAGCCCAACGAACTGTTTTTAATGCAGACCCTCAAGCTCCTGAATTACAGAAGGGAACAATCCATTATACCTTTATTGCACAGTAAAAAACATGTTAATTTTGTATTACCATTAACATCATTTAACAGTTTTTGGTTGTACAGAATGTTTTCAGACCTTATATTTGTGGTACGTTTATTTTCATAAGTTTAGGTTTAGTTAGGTTAGTTAGTTTAATGAGAAAAGGATGGGTTGTTGAACCCATCCTTCTTATTTTTAAAATCTTCTGTTTTTTTCCACACTAAATTTTGCATTCAGATTTAATTCACTTCAATTTTTCCCAGTTACTTTTTTTTTTACTTTATTGAAGTCTCTTAGAATAATCATTAGGGGCTATAAAACACAAATGGGAACTACTCTGTTACGAATAGCTCCCATTCACCGGGCCAACCGAAATTGGCTCAAGTGCCAGGCTACGGTTATTTTGGCCGGCATTGTTCATCTTTTTACAGATGAATCAGTGCCCTTTACTTTCGGATTTGGCTTTTTACGGCCTAATCCTTAAGCAGTCCGCTCGGTTTTTCCGGATACCTTCACGGACGAAGTGTCTTTCAGTGTTTCCGGAATCACCCGAAGGTTTTTCCGGTTACATTCAGCAAATCGTGGCATTTAGCCAGTCATTGTTGTGCAGTTCGATAAAAGATTGAAGCCGAAACTTCGAAAATTATCTTCTGCCTGAAGACTCAATCTTGAAAGAACGTCTGGAATGCTTCCAGTTGATTGAATGAACCTTTGGTTTCCAGACTGCCTGGTTCAAACTTCGGCTCTTTTAATGTGCCTTCCTTTCGGTCGGGATGAAACGGTTTCGATTTCAGCTAAGAAACTTTTTCCGTTTCCACATTTCCGGAGCTGCCTTTTATCGCTCACCTGGTAGAATCAAAATTAGGATAAAAACCAACTCAAGTCAATACTTTTCCACCTGTTTGTATTCACTATCTGTTAACCTTAGATATTAACAATTGTTGATAACTCACAAAATGTCAGCTATCACTGAGCTTTAAAAGTTCCTGGATCTGTTTTTTTCTTTGCTGAATCAATTATTTTATCCAAATCCAATGAAATTTTATTTCATTTTTTTGCGAAGGGCTCACTTCCAGCTCGATATCGTAATATCCTTTTTCAGAAAAATCAATCCGTCCGATTCGGTGCGATTTGAAATTGTCAATTATCCAGTCGGCATTAGGTTCTCCAATTGTTTTACCGGTTGGCTGAATAGGATGGGTGAGTTTTTTGTTACCTGCTGTTACGCTCAGGCTACCGTTGCTCTCCTCTTGTTGATAGCTGTATGAAACATCGATATTTTTAGTGCCGGGCGAGTTCACATAAATTTTCCATTGCAATTTTACCGGACTTTCTATTAAAGCATGTTCCGGAACAGTTCCGCGCCTGGTTTTAGATTCAATTTTCAATTCGTTTTTGCCTGAAATCGCATTGGAAGGAGTTAACGGAAAACCTCCTGTAACGGTTTTTGCAACCAGGTTCTCAGCCGTTTCAGGAAATCCGGGATATTCCAGAACGATTACCGAAACATACGGATCGGGAGCGAGCTCAGGGATTTGAATTTCGGTAAAAGCACCTGAATGCGTAAATTCAAGCGGCAACTCTTGTTTGTCGGCCAGCACATAAACTTTCGAAGGAGCGGAAGTTACTCCGGTCAAAGGAATATTTTTATCGAGCGGCCAGGTGTAAACGTGCAGGTAAAGTTTTGTTTTGCCGGCCTCTTTTTTTGCGGTTATTTTTCCCCAGTCGTGCAAATCTTTATGAAGGTCGAAAGCCTCAGCTCCGTAAACCGATTCGCCGTTTACATCGAGCCATTTTCCCATAGCGAGCATTCGCTGCGATATTTCATAAGGTACCTCACCGTTTGCCCGCGGGCCGATATTCAGCATAAAATTGCCGTTCAGACTTACATTGCTGATAAGCGATTTTAGAAGCGTGGAAGTCGATTTCCATTCGGTATCCGATTTGTGAAACCCCCAGGAATGCGCCACGGTTGCGGGCGACTGCCACGGGAAATTTTCTTTTTTACTGCCCATTTGGTTGTCGCCAAGGGTTTTGTAGTCAACATCCGGGTCTTCTTCGATGGAAAGTCCGAGCCGTGAATTGACAACACAATCGGGCTGCAAATTTCTGATTAAGCTTTTTAGCTGAAGCAGTTGTTCTTTGGTAACGATTGTTTCTGAATGATGAAGCCACATATCGAACCACAACATGGAAATGTCGCCATAATTGGTAAGCAGTTCACGCACCTGCGGAATAACTTTCTGCTGCCAGTACTGGTCGTATTCTTCTGTTGTGATTCCGGATAGTTCTTTGGTGTGGTCCCAGCCAAATTCATGTTCCCAGTCCACCCAGTGCGAATAGTAAAGTCCCAGCTTCAACCCATGTTTCCGGCATGCCTCCGAAAGTTCTTTAATGACGTCACGGTCGGTATAATTTCCAAGATCGAAATCGCTGACCTGGCTGTCCCACAAACCAAAACCATCGTGGTGCTTGGCAGTGATTGTTACATATTTCATCCCAGATTTTTTGGCGAGAATAACCCATTCCTCCGGATCAATTTCATCCCAGTCAAAACGGTCGAGCAGTGTCAAATATTCATCTTTATCTATGTGGTTGCGGTACATGATCCACTCTGCATAATCGTTGTCGTTGCGGAGCTTTTCTCCTTTCCAGAAACCCTCGGCTCCGCTGTAAATGCCCCAGTGGATAAACATTCCAAAACGCGCATCGGTAAACCATTGGGCACGTTCGTTGGTGAGTTTCTGGGCAAATAAATTAGTTGAATAAAGCAGAAAAAGCAGGCTGAAAAGTAGTTTTTTGTATTTCATTGTATTTGTTTTTAGTATCAAGAGTATGAGTATCAAGTATCAAGTATCAAGATTATAATTGTCAAAGCAGAAGCTATCCTGATACTTGCGTCTATAAATCTTGTGTCTAATGTATCAATCATCACGACAGCCTTCCTTTAAAATCTTCATAATGAAATTCACGGACAATTTTTAGGTTGTCATTTTCAGTCCGGATGGTTATTGACGGATGATTCACTCCGTTGAACATGGTTGTTTTTACCATGGTGTAATGAATCATGTCTTTGAAAATTACGCGGTCACCCGGTTTCAGTTCCTTGCCAAAATCGTAGGCTTCCATAAAATCGCCAGCCAGGCAGCTAATCCCGCCAAGCCGGTATAAATGTTTGCTGTTTTTGTCCGGTTCTTTGGCCCCAATTATTTTGGGGCGGTAGGGCATTTCCAGCGTGTCGGGCATGTGGGCAGTGAATGAAACATCGAGAATGGCGGTTTTTATTCCTTTGTGTTCCACCACATCCTGCACGGTTGAAACCAAAACACCGGTGTCCCAGGCAATGGCGCTTCCGGGTTCCAGGATGACTTTAACATTGTATTTTTTCCTGAAATTCTGTAAAAGTTGAATCAGGTGTTTGTGATTATATCCTTCGCGCGTCATCAG